>NZ_JBRREG010000090.1:0-20563 GCF_056760155.1 Stenotrophomonas sp. STEN022 | reverse complement strand
CCGGCGTGGGGGGGCGCCCCCCCCCGCCCGGCCCGGCCGGTCCCCCCGCCTTCGCGCCCGGGCGCCCGCGGCCCCCCCCCCCCGCGGCCCCCACGAACATAGGAGCTCGGCTCTACTGTAGAGCCGAGCCATGCTCGGCCTACCGTAAGAAAGAGGCGGAGCCGGCCGATAAGCCGGGTTCTGTCGTGGACAGTCATTCCTCTAGGCGTTACGTCACCGCAACGCTCAAGCAACCTACCCGGATCCAACGCGGGCCGCGCCAAAGGATCCCTATTTGGTCTTGCTCCAGGTGGGGTTTGCCGTGCCGGTCTGTTGCCAGACTCGCGGTGCGCTCTTACCGCACCATTTCACCCTTACCGGCCTTCCGAAGAAGACGTAGGCGGTATCTTGGGTATAGGAAGTTCAACCGCCCTTTTTTGCGAGTCTGGCAGGTAGGAAGCGGCCGCGCAAGCGCCGCTTTGGGCACAGATCGGGCACAGATCGGGGGTTCATGCGTGGGTTTTCGACATCGCGGGGCCACGCAGCGGCTCAGTGCGTAGCCATTTCTCACCGAATCCCGGCACAGGGCCGAGCGCAGCCCTGCGGGGTCGTGGCCGCATCGGATCGGACTCTGGCTTGGCTGCCGGCTGTGTGGCCGGCACCTCGTCACGCGGCCGGCGGCGGGGCGCGCGCTGCGGGCCGGTAGTGCGCTTGCTCCAGCGCGCCGTGCTTCTCGAAGTGGGCGAGGATGGCGCGGATGGCGGTGGGTTCCTCGATGCTGGCGACGATCCGTACCGCGCCGCCGCAGTGGGCGCAGGTGGTGATGTCGATGGAAAAGACCCGCTTGAGCCGTTGCGCCCAGCTCATCGCACGGCGCTTCTGCTCGGGGCTGCGCGGCTCGTCGTGGGCGCTTGCGTCAACCGGCGCCGCATCGCCCGCAGGCCGCTTGCCGCGCCCCGAGGGCGTCAGCTGCGCACGCAGGTTTGCATTCGGGGCGAATACGCCGTGGAAGCGGGTGAGATGCGCGCGAGGTGGCGGGACCAGTGCCGCCAGCTTGGCGATGAAGTCCACCGCATCCCATTCGACATGCGTGGTCCCATTTCGCCACGGCGTCTTGAGCTGATACCGCACCCTACCCTGCGGTGAGATCGACAGCCGCTGCTCGCTGATCGCCGGGCGCGTGATGTAGCGGCACAGCTTTTCGAGCTTGTGGCTTTCGTGTGCTTCCGCGGCCACGCCGGCATGCAGCGAGAAGCCGCCGACCTTGCCGGCATCGCCCTCCAGCGAGCCTGCGTCACCGGGCAATGTTTGCAGCGTGACGACCTTGCGGCCAGCGTCGCGACCGGTGGCGATGCGGTAGGTCATCGAACTCATCCGCAGCCCATCCATGCCGTCGTCGCTACCCGCGCTGTCGGACAGGAACACGGATTCGTCTTCGCCTTCGAGCCAGCCGCGGCGCGACAGGTGCCGGCAGACGCGATGCGCGATGGTGTTGGCGAGCTGCGTCAGTTGCGCAGAGGTGGGGGCGCGGCGCAGGCGCGGCTTGCGCCGCGGGGGCTCGACGTTCGCGTCGTACACGCCGTCGAGCCACAGCATGTGGAAGTGAACATTCAGGTTCAGCGCGCTGCCGAAGCGCTGGATCAGGGTCACCGCACCGCACTGGGCGCTGGCGCGGTCGATGCCGGCTTGATCGGCCAACCAGCCGGCGATCACGCGCTGCACGATGCCCAGCACCGGGCCAATGGCTTCTGGCTTGCTGGCGAACAGGAAACGCAAGGGGTACGGAAAGCTCAGCACCCATTGCCGCACAGGCCGCGGGCCGAACACCTCCTCGACCAGGTGCCGCGCCGACTCGGCCATGCGTCGCGCGCCGCAACTCGGGCAGAACCCGCGCTTCTTGCAGGAGAAGGCCACCAGCCTCTCTGCACGGCAGTGCTCGCACACCACCCGCAGGAAGCCGTGCTCGAGCACGCCGCAACGCAGGTAGGCATCGAACGCCTCGCGGACATATCCGGGCAGCGAGCGGCCCTCCGCTTCGATCCGTACAATGAAGTCCGGGTAGTGCGCCTCTACCAACGCGTACAGCAGCGTGCGCTCGGGCGCGTGGCGCGCGTACCGCGAACCGGTGTGGGCGGACGGCAGTGGCGCGCATCCCGCGGCTTGCCGCCGGGATGTGGCGAGGCGCGGCACGCAGCGCTCCGGTGCGGGGACGGCTGCTCAGTGTTGCGCCTGTGTTCGCACGTTCGTATCGGTGCGTTCTGATCTTCGCGTCAGACATTGCCGCGGCGCGGGCACAACAAAAAGCCCGGCATCGCTGCCGGGCTCCGGCCCCGTCCTTGGGGCCTTGATGTCGGGTCGTTGCCGGGATCGGACCGCGCTGGCGCGGCCCGGTTCCCTGACGACCGGGCCAACCGGATCAGAAATCCATGCCGCCCATGCCGCCGCCGTGGCCATGGCCGTGGTCGGCCGCGGCTTCCTTCTTCGGCAGCTCGGCGATCATCGCCTCGGTGGTGATCACCAGGCCGGCGATCGACGCGGCGTGCTGCAGCGCGCTGCGCGTCACCTTGGTCGGATCCAGGATGCCCAGCTGCACCATGTCGCCGTATTCGCCGGTGGCGGCGTTGTAGCCGTAGTTGCCGGTGCCGGACTTGACGTTGTTGACGACGACGCTCGGCTCCTCACCGGCGTTGGCGACGATCTCGCGCAGCGGCTGCACCCTCCATTTCCGTTGCATCTAGACCGTGGCGGGACGGCGCGCTTCGGTCAGGCAAGCGCGGCGAACAGGCCCAACGCGATCAGGATCAGGGTGACCGAGCTCGCCGCGTGGTCGTTGATCAGCCGCTCCAGCCGTTCCAGCCCATCCCAGATCTCCGGCCAGGTGCGCGCGGTCTCGACCGGCTTGTCCGATCCGCCCACCGATGCGGCGGCCTGGGCTGCGGCGACCGCACGGGCGTTGAACCTCGCAACCGAGCCGAGCAGGTCGCCTTCGGGCAGCGACGGGGCGCGCAGTCCAATTCCCAACGCGGCGATAACGAGAACCGCCGCGAGCCCAAGGGGCCAGGCGCTAACGCCGAGTGCCAAGAAGTCGATCGTCCCATAGGGTGCTTTGCCCGTTACCGCAGCATAAAGTGACCACGGCAGTGCGAGCGCAGTGGCGGCCAGCGCCACCATCGGCACAACCATCAGACCGGGCAGGCGATCTTCCTTTTCAGCCTTAGGCAGAGTAAATAGAAAACGCGCCAGCAGAAGCCCGGAGGTGAGCGCGGAAAGGCCGATTAACGTCGCACCAAAGTCCCCTGCGGCGCCCTTGATTGCCGATTTCGTAAGCGCCCCAGCGGTCAGCGGCAACCCCGCCACAGACAAGGCGACCATCGCCAGTGCCGCAATCACCAAGCCTCGCACCACACCCCGGGCCTTGCCGGCAACGCCGACACCCAGGAACAGTGCGCCCTTGGCCAGCCCGTGATGCAGCGCATAAAGCGCCACCGCCGGCAGAACCGAAGCCGCTGACAGGCCCGCCGCCAGCGCCGCGCCCATCACGCCCATCAGAAGCCCCATCTGACTGACGGTGGAATAGGCCAGCACGGTCTTTGGATTGCCCTGCATCGCCCCGTAAAGCGCCGCCGCGAAGAGCCCGCTGAACCCCGCCAGGGCCAGCAACGTTCCGCTGATCGGCCAAGCACTGCCCCAGGGCAGAAACGTGACCAGCCCGAAGATACCCGCCTTCACAATGGCGCCAGAAAGTACCGCCGAGGCCGGGACCGGCGCTGCCGGATGTGCCACCGGCAGCCAGACATGCAGCGGGACCAGACCCGCCTTGATGCCGAAACCCGCGATCATTAGCCACAGGACCAGCGGGTCGGCTCGTGGGGCGGCGAGGCTGTCGCGGATCTCGTCGATTAGGATCGTGCCGCCTGCCGCATGGGCGCCGATCATAAAACCGGCCAGCAGCGCGGTTTCGCCAATCACGGCAAGGATGATGTAGACGGCGCCGGCCCGCATCGACGCGGGTTTGCGATCGTGGATCACGAGCGGATAGGCGGCCAGAGACACCAGCGCGAAGAACACGTAGAAGCTCGCCAAATCCGCGGCCAGAAATACACCCAGGTTTCCCGCAAGAACAAGCATCCAGAACAGGGCGAAGGTCCGCGCACGCGGATCGCCGCGCATGTAGCGCAGGGCATAGACTCCGGCCCAGAACCACAGCACCGCGGCGCCGCTCAGAAAAAGCACTCCCGGTTCGGTCAGACGGAGCCCGCCGTCGAGAAGGACCCATGTCACGCTCAAAGTTTGGTCTCGCGGCGCCAGGAACACGGCGGCGAGTGCCGGCAGCGGCGCAAGCGGCAGCGCCAACAGCATCCTCGGCCCCAGCTTCGGTAACAGGCACAGAAGGGCGAGAAGGATCGGCCAGAGGATCACGACCGGCAGAAGAAGGCTGGGTGCGACTGTCATTTCAGGTAGCCACTCTCTGCGATCAGCTTGGCCCAGCTCAGAGGGCTGAACGGGAAGGTCGCAAACGCTCCGGCAGCGAGTGTGGCTAGGGCGGTTATCGCGGCGGGGAGAATCAACATCCGGTTCCAGGCGCCGTCCAGTTCCCGCACCGATGCCAGCTTCGCCGATGGCGGAAGCAGCCAAGCGCGGTAGAGCAGCGGCAGGAAGTAGAGCGCGTTCAGTAGAGATGATCCCGCCAGAACGGCGATGACCCAAGGCGCGTCGGATTGCAGCCCGCCCAACCCGAGGTGCCATTTCGAGATGAAGCCTGCCGTCGGCGGAACACCGATCATGCCGAGCGCGCCGATGCTGAATGCAGCCATTGTCACCGGCATCGCCCGCCCGGCACCGTCGAGATCCGCCACCGACTTGATCCCCATCCGGTTGTCCAGCGCGCCCGCGCACATGAAGAGAGTGATCTTCATGATCCCCTGATGCACCAGATGCACCAACGCGCCGATGATCGCGAAGGGACCGATCAGGCTGGCCCCGAGAATGATGTAGCTGACCTGGCTGACCGTCGAATAGGCCAGCCGCTTCTTGATGTCGGTCTGCATCACGGCGCGGAACGAACCGTAGAGGATCGTCGCTCCAGCCAACACGGCAAGCGGTGTGCCTAGGCCAAGCTCCGACACCGTGTCGATACCGTAGACGTCGTAGATCATCCTCACGATCCCGAACGCACCGGCCTTGACCACGGCCACAGCGTGCAGCAGTGCGCTGACCGGCGCAGGAGCGGCCATCGCCTCGGGCAACCACCCGTGGAACGGGATGAGCGCCGCCTTCACGCCGAGCCCGCCGATGCAAAGGATGAATATAAGCGTAAGTTCAAGCCGCGGGATGCCGGACAGATCAGGCGGTGCCGTAAACTCGATCGTGCCGACGAGCGACTTCAGCCAGACGATGCCCGCCAGAAAGGCGGCGCTGCCTGCCAGCGTATAGATCAGGTAGATGCGCCCCGCGCGCAGGGACTTCTCGTCACCCTTATGGACGACCAGCGGCCATGTCGCCAGCGTCAGGAGCTCGTAGAACAGGAAGAACGTGATCGTTGTGCCCGACATGGCCACGCCGGTCGCCGCGAGGACGCAGAGGTTGAAGAACCCGAAAAAGCGCGCCAGGTGAGGGCCGCGTCCGAAATAGGCGATCGAGTAGACCGTAGCGATCAACCACAGGAAGGCCGAGAGGGTGATGAACAGCAGTGCGATGGAATCGAGTCGGAGGATAAAGTCGTGGCCCGGCAGGAACTCGTAGCGCCATTCCGTGATCACGCCTTCGCGCGCTGCCAGCAGGAGGAAGCCCACGACCGCCAGCTTGATCAGGGCGAAGCTGATGTTGATCGCGTCGCGCCATACCGCCATGCGGTATGGCAGGGCGAAGCTGATGAGTGCCGGAACGAGTGGCAGGAAGACCAACAACAGGGGCAGGAGATGGATCATCGGACATCCACCGCCACAGCCGTCGGCGGCCCGGCCCAAGGTGCCCCGGCGGTGACTTCGACCATCGCCTGTCCGGCGAACCCCAGAGACACGGCGAGAAGCGCCAACGCCAGCGGCGCGGCGGTGCGCAGCGGGGCCCTCGACACGACCACCGGCGTATCGCTGCCGGCGAAGGTCCAGGCCAGCGGGCTGAACAGGTAGACTGCGCCCAGCAACCCGCCGATGAGCAGCACTGCGGCCGCGAACACGGCGCCCTGCTCCACCGCCGCCTCAAGCAGGAGGAATTTCGCGATGAAGCCGACCGAGGGCGGCAGGCCCATCAGCGACACCGCGGCCAGCCCGAAGGCTGCGACGGTCAACGGCATCGCCCGCGCAAGGCCACGCAAGTCCTCGAGGCGCTTGCCGTTCACGGCCTCGAGCATGAGCCCGGCGGCCAGGAACATCGCCGCCTTGGCCAGCAAGTGGGCGACGGCGTGGATCGTCATCCCGGCCCAGGCCCCCCCGGTCCCCGCCGCCGTGGCAACCAGGGGGAACGCCAGCAGGAGATAGCCGATCTGCGCCACGGTCGAATAAGCCACGAGGGCCTTCAGGACGTTCTGCCGGATCGCCTGGACGGAACCGTAGAGGACTGCCAGCGCACCGAGCCAGCCGAGCACCTCCAGCCCCGCAGGAGCTACGATGGTCGGGAAAGCCTCGAACCAAAGGCGCAGCAGGATCACGAATCCCACTTTCACGACGATCGCAGACAGCAGGGCGCTGGCGGGAGCGGGTGCTGCGGCATGGGCCGGCGGCAGCCAGCCGTGCAGCGGAAAGACCGCCGCCTTGATCAGCAGCCCTGCCGTCATCACTGCGAGCGCCGTCTTTGTCGCGAGGTCAGGCCGCGCCGTCGCGGCCAGAAGCGTCAGATCCACCGTCGCATAGTTCGAGAACAGGAGGGCCACGCCCAGCAGGTAGGCCAGTGATCCGACCAGAGCGATCACGAAGTAGCGCAAGGCGGCGCGCAGCGAGCCCATCGCCGCCATCGCCACCGCCGCCAGGCTGACCATCTCCAGCGCTATGTAGAGATTAAAGAGATCGGTGCTCAGGAATCCGGCATTCGCTCCACCCCATAACAGGTAGAAGAGCGGCCAGAAGGCGAAGCCGTGGGCAGTCTCCGATCTGTCCGGGCCGGGTGCGAATTCGTGAAGCGCATACAGTCCGATGAGCGAGGCGCAGGCGGCAGTGGCGCCCACCATCATCTGCGCTAGCCCATCCGCGCGCAACTGAACGCCCAGGGGCAGGTTCCAGTCGCCGACCACATGTGCCGAGCCCGCTGGCAGGAGCAGCAGCCAGACCGCCAGACCTGCCATGACCGGGATTGCCGCCAGCAGCGACCAGCGCGCCCATGCACCAAGCAGCAGCGCCGCGATCATGAAGCCGAGCGGCGCCGCAACAAGCAGGTCGAGCGGGCTCATGTGAGGTCTTCGGTTGTCTTGACCGCCGCTGCGTCGTTCGGCGCGCGCTCATCCTCGACCACGCGCAGAATCAGCGCCGCGCCGAAGGCTGTGAGCGCCACGGCGACGACTATCCCGGTGATCACCAGCGCCTGCGGGAAAGGATCGGTCGAGGCAGCCCCGCGCCCAAGGCCTCCCAGGATCAGGAAGATCCCTGCGCCGACCACGTTGACGGCCAGGATCTGACGCAGCGGATGGCGCAGGATCAGGAAGCCATAGAGCCCGAGCCCCACCAGAGCCACGCCAGTCAAGGGGTAAATATGCAGGAGCATTGTCATGCAGCGGTCAACCTTTGCGACCGGGCGCCACCGGCGGTCCGGCCAGCTGCAGCGCGAGGGTGGCGCCGATCGACAGCGCAAGGCCGTATTCGATGGCGACGATGAAGGCCTTCTCGAAGCCTGGCGGGTAGAACAAGAACCGGCCGAGGGCGATGCCCGCGGCGCCAATGATGAGAAAGACCGCCGGTCCAAGCACGAGAGCCACGCGGAGGTAGAAGTCGTCCGCCCGCGGCCATGAGATCACGCCGCCGATCGCGGCGATGATCAGACCGCCCGCCAGCACGGTTCCGGCCTGGAACGCGCCGCCCGGCAGGTCTGACCCCGCCCAGACAAGGTAGACCGCCAGGATCAGCGCCAGGGGCAGGAGCAGCCGACCGAAGGCTGCCGCCACGGCGTGTCCTTCGTACTCCGCGAGTGCCAGCGCCGCGGGAGCGTGGGGCCACGCGCCGCGCGGCGCGAGCGACCAGACCGCGATGAGGGCGCCCAGCAGGACGAAGGCTTCCAGTAACGTATCGTAGGCGCGAAAGGCCAGAAGCACGCCAGTCACCGGGTTTTCGATGCCGAGGCCTGGCATCAGTGCGGCGATCGACCCACCCAGATCGTCGGCGGGTGCGATACTCAGAACCGCGGATCCGATCAACGCCGTAAAGCCAGCGCAGGCCACGAGCGCACCGGCTCGGAGCCAGCCGGGATTCTCGGCGCTGACAAGATCGTCGCCGAGCGCATTCAGCCGTTGCCGCGTCAGGATCAGCAGAACTCCGGTGACGCCCGCTCCGATGGCGATTTCCGCCATCGCGACATTGACAGCGTCCATCGCCAGCCATGCCAGACCGAGCAGGTTCCCGAGCACGATGAAGAAGACGACCGCCGCCAGCGCGTTCTGCAACAGCAGCGCCGCGGCGGCAGTGCCGATGATCATCAGACAAAGGATCAGGTCGAAGGCCAGTGTCATTCGTCCGAGCCCCGCTCGGCCGAGGACTTCGCGCGGCGCGCCATCAGCTGCGCGGTTGCTCCGGCGGCCATGAGCGCGAATAGCCAGACGGCGACGATCTTGAGCGCGGCGGCCACTGAGCCCCAGTGCAACGCGGCGGCGAGCGCCACGAATCCCAGCCCGACGTTGTCGGCTTTGGTGAGCGCGTGTAGCCTCGATTCGGCATCCTGGAACCGGAGCAGCCCCAAAGATCCAGCCGCATAGAAGAACACGCCCACATAAAGAAGCGCGGGCACGAGGTAGTCCATGAGGATCATGGCCGTGTGTCTCCCGGCTTGCGCCCCTTGCTCCCGCCCTCCCGCACGAAGGCGAGAATTGCGACCGACGCCAGCACCGTGGCCACCAACGCTGCGTCCAGCATCGAGGCGTCGTCCCTGGCCGCGCCCAGCGTCAGAGCCACGCCGACCCCGCTGGTCGCGATGAGTTGCGCAGCCATGACATGGTCGATCGCGCGTGGTCCGTGCCAGGCGCGGAAGAGCGCCAGCGCCAGCGTGAGCAGCAGGGCGATGGCAGCGATCATGAAATGGTCAACTGTATCCATGGTTCTCTCCGGCGTGGTTCTGCGCGACGACCGGGACACCGAAGAGGCGCAGCACGCGGCGCTCCTCTGTCTCCAGGCTGCGCGTGTCGAAAGCGTCGATGTCGAGCGCTTGAACCTCCAGCGCGCCCCCGATGACCCCTGCGGCCAGCGAGCCGGGCAGGACGCTCACGACCCCGCCGAGCACGGCGTTCACCTCGGGGATCGTCGACGAGAGCGGAACCCGGAACCAGCCGGGCCGGACCGGCAGACGTGGGTCGAAAACTCTACGCGCAACATCCAGACCACCCCAAAAGCCGCGGAGCAGGAGGTAGGGCACGTACAGGACTGTCCACCCAAGCCGGATTTCCGGTCGCGTCGCCGGGTACAGCCCGAGGCTTATCCATGTTGCCAGCAGAACCGCCGGCGCCCCGTGGGACAACGCATCTATCGCGCCGCCCGTCAGCGCCAGCCAGAACGTGGCGAAGGTGACGAGGCGCGCAACTGTCGAACGCACTTGCATGATCCAAGTCCAATCTTCACACACCGACACCCCGGTGGCCCAGTCGCGCCGTGCGATGGACATGATCATTCAAGGCTAACTAGATAGAGTTTTTCAGTCAAGCACAACTGGTTAAAAACCATAGCGACTCGACGCTAAAAAGTAACTGTCCAATGGCCAACTGCCAAGACGATTGTCCCGGCGCCCACGGAGGTGTTCGCAGATCGTGAAGCCGAGGCGTGTCGGTTTCGAACAGCACCCCCGAATTTCCTTCACCAGAAGCTGTCGTGCAACTTCCGGATGCTCATCTACGCACTAGGCCTCGGGTATAGGAAGTTCAACCGCCCTTTTTTGCGAGTCTGGCGGGTAGGAAGCGGCCGCGCAAGCGCCGCTTTGGGCACAGATCGGGCACAGATCGGGGGTTCATGCGTGGGTTTTCGACATCGCGGGGCCGCGCAGCGGCTCAGTGCGTAGCCATTTCTCACCGAATCCCTAGGTAGCTGAAGCGATCGCCAGGCCGCTGAGCCTGAGGGAGCTTTTAGCGGCAGCAAGTCCTTCAGCGCGTGCTGGCTCAGCTTTGCTCCGCCCTCAGCATGCTACCTTTAGCGCCAGTCCCTTATGGGACGCCTATCTAAAACAGGCGGTGACTATGCCTCTAATGTTGCTGGACCCAGAACGCGGTGTGATGCTCGAGCTTCCGCTGGAAGCTGGTCTGCTGGAGTCGCTTCAGGAGCGACGCCCCCCCTCAATTGAGTAGCAAGCTGCTTTGGAGTCCAATCCCCAACGAGAAGGAGATTGGACGTGAAAAAGCGTTTCAGCGAAGAGCAGATCATCGGCTTCTTGCGTGAGGCCGAGGCCGGGCTGCCGGTCAAGGAGCTGTGCCGTCGGCACGGCTTCAGCGAGGCGTCGTACTACCTGTGGCGCAGCAAGTTCGGCGGCATGAATGTGTCGGAGGCCAAGCGCCTGAAGGAACTGGAGACCGAGAACGCGCGGTTGAAGAAGCTGTTGGCCGAGCAGGTCCTCGAGAACGAGGTGATCAAGGACGTGCTGCGAAAAAAATGGTGAGCGCACCCGCCCGACGCGAGCAGGTGCGCTACATGGCAAGAAAAGGACTCAGCGAGCGGCGCGCTCTGCGCGTGGTCGGCATGAGTGCCAGCGCACTGCGCTACACGCCTCGTCCGGACCGCAATGTAGAACTGCGGGCGCAGATCCAGGCCTTGGCGCATCGGCACAAGCGCTACGGGGTGGGCATGATCTACCTCAAGCTGCGGCAAGGCGGCCAGGTCGTGAACTACAAGCGCGTCGAGCGGCTGTATCAGCAGGCGAAACTGCAGGTGCGGCGGCGCAAGCGCAAGAAGGTGCCCCTGGGCGAACGGCAACCACTGATTCGTCCGGTTGCGGCCAACGAGGTGTGGTCGATGGACTTTATCTTCGATCGCACAGCCGACGGCCGTGTCATCAAGTGTCTGGTGATTGTGGATGACGCCAGCCACGAGGCGGTGGCAATCGAGGTCGAGCGTGCGATTTCGGGCCACGGCGTCAGCCGCGTGCTGGACCGCCTGGCACTCAGCCGTGGCCTGCCGAAGGTGATCCGGACCGATAACGGCAAGGAATTCTGCGGCAAGGCAATGGTGGCCTGGGCGCACGAACGTGGCGTGTCGCTGCGTCTGATCCAGCCGGGCAAGCCGAATCAGAACGCTTACGTTGAATCGTTCAACGGACGCCTGCGCGACGAATGCCTCAACGAACACTGGTTCCCGACACTGCTGCACGCGCGCACCGAGATCGAGCGCTGGCGGCGGGAGTACAACGAAGAGCGGCCGAAGAAATCGCTCGGCGGGCTAACGCCTGCCGCCTATGCCCAACAGCTGGCGGTGAAACCGCTACGATAAAGCCGGGCTCCAAACAGCTCCGCTACTGAAAGCGGGGGGACGTCGCTCCGGCCTGAACACCTACAACCTGCTGTTCCTGATGGTCGGTGCGTTGCTGCATTGGCGCCCCCGCAGCTTTCTCGATGCGGTCTCACGCGCCGTGCCATCAACCACCGGCGTGCTGATCCAGTTCCCGCTGTACGGCTCCATCGCTGCCATCATGACCACGGTCAACGGCAGCGAAGGCCATAGCGTGGCCCACATCATCTCGACCTTCTTCACCCAGATCGCCAGCCACGACACCTATGCGCTGCTGATGGGTAGCTACTCGGCGGTGCTGGGTTTCTTCATCCCCTCCGGCGGTGGCAAGTGGATCATCGAAGCGCCGTACGTGATGCAGGTAGCCAACGACCTGCACTACCACCTCGGCTGGTCGGTACAGATCTACAACGCCGCCGAAGCCCTGCCCAACCTGATCAACCCGTTCTACATGCTGCCGCTGCTCGGCGTACTCGGCCTGAAGGCCCGCGACCTGATCGGCTTCACCTTCGTGCAGCTGCTGGTGCACACACCGCTGGTGCTGCTGCTGTTGTGGGCACTGGGTGCGACCTTGGCATACACGCCCCCCGTAATGCCTTGATGGCTTGCCGCAATTATTGAAATCAGAACGCCACGCAATGCGTGGCGTTCTGATTTCTGCCTCCTGTAGTGCCGAGCCATGCTCGGCGGGGGCTTTCCAAGCAATCAAGGCGACAACAGCACAGACGCTTCAACAATGTAACCACCGCACCGAACTCAGCTGAACATCACTTTGGTGCCATCAACCTTCAATGTGCCCGCCTTCTTCAGACCCGCGATCAGCGCATCAATCTCCTGAGTATTGATCTGATTCTGAAAATTGGACGCGATGTGCTTCTTCAACGCTGCCAGAGTTCCAGGCTTCCCACTTGTCATCTTGGCCAACAACGCCTTCATTCGAACAAGCTTTTCTGCTGCGGACATCGCTTTTGCCTGTACGGCCTTCTTGGCCACGGCAACCGCAGGCTTCTTGGCGGGGGGTGAAGCTTTTTCAACTACAACCGTCACTTTCTTCGCACTCGCCTTTTCAGCTGCCTTTGACGCAGACACCATAGGCTGGTCGGCAAGTACGGGCTTGAACAGCGGCATGTCTCCAACCGCTGCCGAACGGCAGGCAAGAATCTTCTTCGTCTTCAGATGCTGTACCAGAGGATCGAACCCGGTGTCCTTGGAAATGATGTGGAAGAACCCACGTGGGTCGACTGTCGCCAACTGACCGATATGGAAGGCGATATGGAAATCCAAGGCATTGGAACCATTGCCAGATATCCGCACATAGTCGGCGCGCTCGCGCATGACCTGCATCTGGATTGCCAGTTCCGACGATAGTTTGGTCTGCGCGGCACCAACGAATACCCAGAGACGGACATCCTCACGATCAAGCAGATTCAGATCGGTCGGCTGGACGTTCTCGTGATCGACCAATACGTAGTTGATGCGCCGGTTCTCCACCGGCACCGCCATCGCAACAGTTTCTATTTGCATTCCCTGCAATTCCCAATGCCGTCCCGTTTCGAATCTTCGCCCAGCATTGTCCGTTTGCCAAACCGCATCTTTGAACTGAACACATTCAGCCCATCGTTCCCAACGCAGTTTCAGCAAAACGGCAAATGACCTCCAGCCCATTGCATCCCCGGCCGCAACTGCCACGATTCCCCAACCACCACCCATCAGGAACCGGCCATGCTGTCAGCTGCACTACGTGTGCTTGTCGTGGGATTGCTCTGCTTTACCGGTAATGCCCTGGCGGCCCCGCCGGATGCAGCTACCCTGCAGGCCATCCAGGCCACCGCCTACGACTACATGGATGGGCAGTTGGAAGGCGATGTCGCGCGGGTGACGCGGGCGCTGCATCCGGATCTCGCCAAGCGCAATCTGGTTGCCAACCCCAATGAAACTCTGGGCCTCGGCCGGATGAGCTCGGACGAGTTGATCCGCTTCACCCGCGAGGGCGCGCTGAAGACGCCCCGCGAACAATGGCAGCGGACGGTGACGGTGCTGCAGGTGGACGAGGACATTGCGACGGTGCGGCTGGAGAGCCCCTGGTTCATCGATCACCTGCAGATGGGTCGGTTTGACGGACGCTGGGTGATCGTCAATGCGCTGTGGCATCGGAAGGTGCGGGGCGGTTGAGGGCCTCGTGGTTTTGCTTTCATGTCCGCGCCAAGAACTCTCCCAGCCCACCCCCTCCCCCGCAGGCGGGAGAGGGGCTTTACTTCGTTTTGAATTTTTCTTGAACTGATACTGAACGGAGCCGCAAAACCCCGCTATCGTATGCGGCTTCCAACCGTTGCCCGCCGCGCCAGCCATGAGCCAGACCGAAGTCGTGCATTCCACTTCCGAACACGGCGCCTGCGAGAACTGCCGCACGCCCTTGCAGGGCCGCTACTGCCATGGCTGCGGGCAGTCGGCGCATAACCCGCTGAAGAACTTCGGGCATGCGGTCGAGGAGGTGTTCGAATCGTTCTGGCATCTGGATGGGCGCATTTTCCGTACCCTGCGCGACCTGCTGGTGCCCGGCCGGATCGCCGTCAACTTCCTCAAGGGCCAGCGCGTCGGTTATGTGCAGCCGCTGCGGCTGTTCGTGATCCTCACCCTGTTCACCTTCTTCGTCGGCAAGCTGACCCTGCATAGCGACGATTTCAGCACCGGCAACAACGCTGACCAAGCCTACGCCAAGGCCCAAACCGTGGCCGAGGTGGAAGCCATGCGCGTGGCGCAGGTAGCGCAGCTGGAGCAGCAGCAGAAGGTGACGCCCGCTGCCGCCGCGGCATTCGCGGTGGCCATGGCTGCGGTCAATACGTCAGCCGCGCAACGCCGCGCGGAACTCGAAGCGGAGACAACGCCCTCCGAACGCAGCACTACCGACTCGGCGCTGGCGCGTGCTGACGAGGCTGCCGAACGTGTCAGTGCAGAGAAAAAGGCCGTCTTTATCAATGTACCGATCAACGGCAAACCCTGGGACCCTGAAACCAATCCCGTCGTGCTCGCTGGTTGGCCGAAGTTCGTCAGCAACTGGCTCAATCGTCGGCTGGCCAACGGCCAAGCCAACGTCGAGCGCATGGGCAACAAGACCGATCTGTATGTCCAGGCCATCCTGACCTCACTGCCCGGCGCGCTGTTCTTCCTGATGCCGATCTTCGCGCTGGTGTTGCGCGTTGCCTATATCCGGCAGCGGCAGATGGGCTACCTCGAACACCTGGTAGTGGCCTTGTACAGCCACTGCTGGTTGATGCTGGTGTTGCTGAGCACCTTCCTCATCGCCGGTATCAGTGGTGCGATCGGCAGCGCAGCGGTCAGCACGCTCTGTGGTTGGCTGTACGCGCTGTTGTGGTTGTCGGTGCCGATTTACCTGTTCTGGATGCAGCAGCGCGTCTATGGCGGCAACCCGATCCTGACGCTGCTGCGCTACAGCTTCATCGGCTTCATCTATTTCTTCCTGGTCACCTTCGTGGTGATGTACGCGGTACTGGCCGGCGTGTCGGCTTGAAGCCGGTTTGAAACCACACAGCGTTGCAATTGAGCGAAGTGCGATTGGCTCATGTAGCCCAGGTAAGTGCAGCGCACCCGGGGCTGTTGGCGCGAGGTCGGACGGACGTTGTGTTCCCTGCTTCCCGGGTGCGCTGCGCTTACCCGGGCTACGGCCTGACGATTCAGGCCTGCGTTGCCTGCAACCACGCCTTGCGCACAGCGGTTGAATGGAAACTCCAGGCAACGAAGCGGCTCTGCTTGTTGCCCTGCGCCATCGCCACTTCACGTACCTCGGCTGCGCCAACCTTGCCCAGCTGCTTGTGGATATCGGCCAGATGCTCGCTCTTGGCCACCAGTGAACTGAACCACAGCACCTGATTCTGGATATCAACGCTTTCGCGGATCATCCGCCGCAGGAACGAGGCCTCGCCGCCGGTGCACCACAGCTCGTTGGCCTGGCCACCGAAGTTCAGCGCAGGCGCCTTGCGGCTGCCTGTCTGCACGCTGCCCAGATTGCGCAGCTTGCGCTGGCTGCCCTGTGCCGCCTCCTTGGCCGACGCATGAAACGGCGGGTTGCACAGTGTCAGGTGGAAGCGCTCTTCGGCCTGCAGCAGGCCGGCGAACAGATTGCCACGCGCATGCTGCTGGCGCAGTTCGATGATCTGACCGAGGCCATTGGCCTGCACATTGGCATTGGCGGCCTGCAACGCATCCGCATCGATATCGCTGCCAAGGAAATGCCAGCCGTATTCGGCCTGTCCCAACAAGGGATAGATGCAGTTGGCGCCGACACCAATGTCCAGCGCGCGCACCGCGGGACCGCGTGGGATCACGCCGTTGTTGTCAGCAGCCAACAGATCCGCAAGGCCGTGCACATAGTCCACGCGTCCCGGCACCGGCGGGCATAGGTAACCGTCCGGGATATCCCAATGCTGGATGCCGTAGTCGCTGGCGAGCAGCGCGCGGTTGAGCTCGCGCACGGCGGCTGGATTGCTGAAATCGATGCTTTCAGTGCCGGCCGGGGTGCGGATCAGGTGCGCACGCAAGGCCGGATTCGCCGCGACCAGCCGTACCAGGTCATAGCGGCCCTGGTGGCGGTTGCGGGGATGCAGCTGCGCTGCCGGTGCGGCATTGGGCTTGGCGCGTGGGCGTTGAGACGAAGAAGTCATGTGCTTATTGGATGCCAAGCGCGACAAGCGGAGGCTCTCATTGTTTGTGGGAGCTGCGTCAGCCGCGAAGCACGTACATCAGCAGATGGCACACGCTACCTGCGCTTCAACAGCCTCAGCTTCGCGGCTGATGCCGCTCCCACAAGGTGGGATGCGGGCGCTGCCAGCTACGGCTGCTTTCTACAGCTCCAAACCCTGCACGTTCTGCAGCAGTTGCGCGCCATGTTCACCCACGCGCAGGGCCAACGCCGCGGCAATCGCCGCATGCGCATCACGCAACACCTCGGCTTCGTTGCGGCTGGCGTCGATGATCTGCTTGTTGGGCAGCTCCAGCTGCTGGAAGATCAGTCGGCAACGTTCCAGGTTCTGCGCGGTCTCGAAGTGGTTGGGCTTGTCGCCACGGGCGCGGATGCGCTCCAGGCCCTGCTCCGGCTGCAGGTCCAGCAACAGCAGCAAATTTGGGCGCGGCGCGAAGTCATTGGCCTGCAGCATCTCGTCCAGCGGCAAACCGGCAGCGCCCTGGTAGGCGACCATCGACGGGAAGTAGCGGTCGAGGATGACGACCTCGCCACGGGCCAAGGCAGGGACGATCACCTCTTCCACGTGCTGGCGGCGGTCGTGCAGCAGGTATTCGACCTCCTGCTCCGGGCTCAGCCGGCCAGTGGCGGCGGTGGCACGCAGGCGGGTGCCCCAAGGGCCATTGGTCGGCTCCTTGCCCAGCACGACCTGTGCCCCTGCAGCGCGCAGGTGTTGGGCCAGGGTGTGGGCGAGCGTGGTCTTGCCAGCGCCATCAATGCCTTCAATGGCAATGAGCAGGCCACCGGGAATCTGTTGGTTATCCATGAGCGCTACTTTAATCGGAACCGGCTGATATCGCTCGACTTGACACCGTTCCAGCGCAGCCAACCGCCACGCCGGGAACAGTCCGGCTTCAGCGTGCGGGCGCTGTGCAGCCATTGACCGCACAGTATTCGGCGGCCCGCTGCCGCTCCTGCTCGGTCAGCTCCGGCGGTGGCCGGGCGATGGCGGACTGGATCTGGTCAGGGCCGCCGGTGAGCTTGTTCAGGCCTTGTCCGGCCTTCATCAAGCCGTAGCCGATGCCCATCATCAGGTAACCGCCACTAATGCCGACCTGCTCAGGCGAAGGCGGCTCGCTCCAGTTCTTGCTGAAGCGGTTGGGCGCGGCCTGCACCGGGTTCTTGAAGCGGTACAGGTCCAGCGGTTCGTCGTCCTCGGGCTTGATGGCACGCACTTCGCCCAGGGTGGTGACGTTGCCTTGCACCGGCACCTCCACGACATCGCTCGGATCGGCTTGCGCGTTGTCGGCATCTTCAGGTTGAACCACCACGGCCCCGGGGGGCGAGGCCGCTGTGCTTGCAGGCACGGCCTGCTGTGCCTGCGCCGTCCCCGCCAGCATCATGCCGGCCAACCATATGCTCCATTTTGCCGGTAATGCCACAGCCACCCACCCTGCCTGTTGCGCGTCGCCTGCAGCATACGCAGGCAGTCCTTCACATTTTGTTGGAACACCGGCGTTCGTTCAGCATGTCGTAATCCCAATGGGTCTCACGGCGTGAGACACCAATATGCTTCCATATGTTCTTTGATCGGCAGTTGCGTGCATGGCGTTTTCCCTCGCTCCCCGCACCGAAGCCAGCGAACGGGCGCTGGCAACCACCGATGGCCTGCCCTCGCGTGACGGCTCGCTGCTTGGCCAGCGCCTGGCCCGGCGCTACAAGGACCGGGTCACCGGCAGCTTCACCCTTCCCGGCCGCGAAGGCAGCTATGCGCCGATTCCCGATGATGTGCCCGAGGCGCTGAAAGCCGCATTGAAGGCGCGCGGGATCGAGCAGCTGTACTCGCACCAGGCCGAGGCCTGGGACGCCACCCAGCGCGGCGAGCACGTCGCCATCGTCACGCCTACCGCCTCCGGTAAATCGCTGTGCTACACCTTGCCGGTGGTCAGTGCGGCGATGCAGGGCAATGCCAAGGCCTTGTACCTGTTCCCGACCAAGGCGCTGGCGCAGGACCAGGTCGCCGAGCTGCTGGAGCTCAACCGCGCCGGTGACCTCGGCGTCAAGGCGTTCACCTTCGACGGCGATACGCCCGGCGACGCGCGACAGGCCATCCGTCTGCACGGCGACATCGTGGTCAGCAACCCGGACATGCTGCACCAGGCCATCCTGCCGCATCACACCAAATGGGCGCAGTTCTTCGAGAACCTGCGCTATGTGGTGATCGACGAGATCCATACCTACCGCGGCGTGTTCGGCAGCCACGTCACCAATGTGATCCGCCGGCTCAAACGCATCTGCGCGTTCTATGGCGTGCAACCACAGTTCATCCTGTGCTCGGCCACCATCGGCAACCCGCATGCGCATGCCGAGGCGTTGGTGGAGGAGCGCGTGCATGCGATCACCGAATCCGGCGCACCCACCGGGCCCAAGCACGTGTTGCTGTGGAATCCACCGGTCATCAACCCGGATCTCGGCCTGCGTGCATCGGCACGTTCGCAGGCCAACCGCATTGCCCGCATTGCGATCAAGAGTGGCTTGAAGACGCTGGTGTTCGCGCAGACGCGCTTGATGGTGGAGGTGCTGACCAAGTACCTGAAAGACATCTTCGACAACGACCCGCGCAAGCCGGCACGCATCCGCGCCTACCGCGGCGGCTATCTGCCGACCGAGCGTCGCGAGGTGGAACGGGCGATGCGCGCCGGCAACATCGACGGCATCGTCAGCACCTCGGCCTTGGAGCTGGGCGTGGATATCGGTGCGCTCGACGTGGTCATCCTCAATGGCTACCCGGGTAGTGTCGCCGCCACCTGGCAGCGATTCGGACGTGCCGGTCGTCGCCAACAGGCCGCGCTGGGCGTGATGGTCGCCAGCAGCCAACCGCTGGACCAGTACGTGGTGCGGCATCCGGATTTCTTCGCCAATGCCACGCCCGAGCATGCACGAATTTCGCCGGACCAGCCGCTGATCCTGTTCGATCACATCCGCTGTGCCGCGTTCGAGTTGCCCTTCCTGGCCGACGAGCCGTTCGGGCCGATCGATCCGCTGGTATTCCTGCAGGCGTTGGCCGAGACCGAAGTAGTGCATCAGGAAGGTGATCGCTGGGAATGGATTGCCGACAGCTATCCCGCCAACGCAGTGAGCCTGCGCGCGGTGGCCGATGGCAACTTCGTGGTGGTGGACCGCAGCGACGGCAAGCAG
Organism: Stenotrophomonas sp. STEN022; assembly: GCF_056760155.1. Taxonomy (NCBI): domain Bacteria; kingdom Pseudomonadati; phylum Pseudomonadota; class Gammaproteobacteria; order Lysobacterales; family Lysobacteraceae; genus Stenotrophomonas; species Stenotrophomonas sp. STEN022. The sequence goes on along the minus strand of NZ_JBRREG010000090.1, from coordinate 1,072 downwards.
CAGATCATCGCCGAGGTGGATTATTCCGCCGCTGCGCTGACGCTGTACGAAGGCGCCATCCACATGGTGCAGAGCACGCCGTATCAAGTGGAACGGCTGGACTGGGATGGACGTAAAGCCTACGTAACCCGCACGCACGTCGACTACTACACCGACAGCATCGACTACACCAAGCTGAAAGTGCTGGATCGCTTTGATGGCGACGGCGCCGGCCGTGGCGACTCGCATCATGGCGAAGTCCACGTGGTGCGGCGCGTGGCCGGTTACAAGAAGATCCGCTACTACACGCACGAGAACATCGGCTACGGCCCGGTCAACCTGCCCGACCAGGAACTGCACACCACCTCGGTGTGGTGGCAGCTGCCGCAGGCGACGTTGCTGCGCAGTTTCGCGCAGAAGCAGGATGCGCTGGATGGCTTCCTCGGCGCCGCCTATGCGCTGCACATCGTCGCCACCGTCGCGGTAATGGCCGATGCGCGCGATCTGCAGAAAGCCGTTGGCAATGGTGATGGTGCCTGGTTTGCGGTCGCCGACCAGACCGGCCGTGGCCAGCTGCGCGGCAATGAAGCCGGCGAAGCCGTAGTGGAACTGATGCAGAGCTTCGTCCCCACGGTGTACCTGTACGACAACTTCCCCGGTGGCGTTGGCCTGAGCGAACCGCTGTGGCAACGGCAGGGCGAGCTGGTGCAGCGCGCGTTGGAGCTGGTGGAGCGCTGTGACTGCAATGCAGGTTGCCCGGCCTGTGTTGGCCCGGTGCTGGCTGCACAGGAAGATGACAAGGGACCAACACCGCGTTCCCTAGCATTGATCGTGTTGTCGCTGCTGTCGGCCGAGCGATGCGATCAGGTGCCGACCATCGTCATGGACGAGGCCGTCGACCTGCTGCCATGAGCATCAGCCTGGACAAATTGAAGGCCCTGCGTAAACAGGCGGGGCTGGCAACGGCGACGCCTGCGGAGCCCGCAGCGCCCATGGCTGTTGTGGGAGCGGGGGGGGCGGCCCCGGCCCCCCACGGGGGGCGGGGGCCCGGGGGGGGTGGTTGGGGGGGGGAGGGGGGGGGTGGGGGGTGGGG
>NZ_JBRREG010000089.1:0-20668 GCF_056760155.1 Stenotrophomonas sp. STEN022 | reverse complement strand
GCAGCTACCTTGACCAGTGCCGGCAGCATCCTCGTAGCCGATGCCACACTGGGCAGCCTGGACGCTACTGCCGGTGATGATCTGTCCGTCAGCAACAGTACGGTCGTTGGTACTGCGGTACTGCGCGCCGCCGACGCACTGACCATGGACACGCTCAACGTCGGTGCAGACCTGAGCGCCAACGGCGCTTCGGTCACCCAGACCGGCACGCTGGCGGTGACCGGTGCGGCAACACTGGGCAGCACTGGGGCGATGACACTGGCAGCCGTGACCGCCGGCAGCCTCGCAGCAAGTGCAGGCAATGGCCTGGGCGTGGCGGGAGCGACGGTAAGCAATCGCGCAGAGCTTGATGCTGGTACTGGTGTGCTGGCGGTCAACGATCTGGCGGCCGGCAGTCTCAGCGCCGGGGGCAACGGTATCGCCCAGAGCGGATCGCTGGTGATTGCTGGCGATGCCGCACTTGATGCAGGCAGCGGCACGCTGACGGTCAACAACGTGGATGTCGGCGGCAACGTGACTGCCAGCGGTGCATCGATCACCCAGACCGGCAGCATGGCGGTGGATGGTGCAGCTACCTTGACCAGTGCCGGCAGCATCCTCGTAGCCGATGCCACACTGGGCAGCCTGGACGCTACTGCCGGTGATGATCTGTCCGTCAGCAACAGTACGGTCGTTGGTGCTGCGGTACTGCGCGCCGCCGATGTGTTGACTGTGGACGCGCTTCGCGTTCATGGAAACATGGCGGCATCAGCCGGTTCTATTGCCCAGACCGGGGCGCTGTTCATTGCGGGTAGCGGTGATCTACGCAGTGGTACACGCATCGTTCTGGACAACACCGACAACGTGTTTGGAGGGCCGCTGGCTGTGCAGGGGCAGCAGGTGCTGATCGCAGCTGCTGGCAGCTTGCAGCTCGCACGGGTTGATGCAGCATCATTGGTCGCGGGTGCGACGGGGATTTTGTCCTTGGGCGCCGCGAGTATCCTCGGCAACGCTCATCTCGATGGGCTCGGCGTGAATCTAGGGGCTGCCTCCATCGGTGGAGATATGCAGGTGAAAAGTGGCGCCGGAATCACGCAGACAGCAGCAGTGAGGGTTGGCGGTTCCACCGACCTGATGGCAGTTGATGCAATAGCGTTGGGCAATGCCGCCAACGACTTCAGGGGCGGGTTGAGTGCGCTCGGCGATGGCATCGTGTTGGCAGATGCCAATGACATGGAGTTGACTGCGCTCGACAACCGCAATGGTGGCGGGGCAGTAACAGCAGTGGCGGGAGGTACTTTAACCCTGCCTGCAGCGGCCATTGACGTGGGCTCTGCAACGCTGACGTTGCTGTCCCAAGGCGGTGGCTTGTCCATCAGTCAAGCGCTGGCCGGTGGCGATATGTTCCTTGGCGGCCGCGATGGCTTATCGCTTTCCGCAAACGTCAGCTCGGTCGGAACGCTGACTCTGAACAGCGCGGCCGGAATCACCCAGAGCAGCGGTTTCTTGAAGGCAGCGGCGTTGACCGGTTCCGCACTTGGCGATGTAAAGCTGCGAGGGGAGAACCGACTATCCTCACTGGGTGATTTCAAGGCGGGCAGTTTTGATCTGAGCAATGCCACCAGTCTGCTTGTCGATGGCAACGTCACGGCAAACAAGGATCTGTTGTTGCATGTTGGAAGTGGTGATCTGCAGCTGTCAGGCCAACTCAACGCGGATGCGGTTCGACTGCAGACGGCCGGCAATATCGTGCAGAGCGGTACCGGGAGCATCGTCGCCAAAACCTTGAGTGGTAGGTCTGGTGGTGCAACAAAGCTCGGAACGGCGGCCGAGTTTTCGGCGAACCGTGTCGGCTTGCTAGGTGATTTCGTCGCCAACGGAGGTTTCAGCATGACCAATGCGGGCACGTTGGCGCTTGGCTCGGTCAATGCTAGCCAGCGCAGCGTTGATGTTGGCGATGCTGCGTTCTTCCTCAAGGTAGAAGGCGGCGACCTGCTGCAGGTTGGTAAGGCAGCTGTGCGTGCTGGAGAGGCGCATTGGTGGTCCAGTGGCGGTATTGGTACCTCGCTTGATCCGATCTACCTGGTCACCTCGCACCCGACCACGTACGTGGATTTTGTCGGAAAGTCACCTGCGTACTTCTACGCGGAAGATTTGAATGGCACTCCGTTGACGATAACCGGCTCGGTGAACATCCCGATCGTGGTGCTTGGTTCGCGTGCCCAGAGCGGCAGCATGCGCCGGATGCCATATGTGGACATCGGGTCATTGAATGCGGAATACCGCGCCTTCGGCATCGTCAAACCAGGTATCCGCCTGCCGTCCGACCAGCTTGCCGTGTGTGATCACGATGATCCTGACGCGGAATGTGCACAGTGAGCAAACCCATGAAACGTGACAAGAGAGGTCGTCGATGAGCATGCAGGGCGAATTGGAAAATTTGTGGGCCAGTCTGTCCGAGGAGTCGCCTTGTGGGCCGGACCTGGAATACGACGCCGCCTTCATGGCCTTGGAGCGCGCTGCCACAACCCGTACGGAACGCGCCGTAGGCGACAGTGTTATTGCTGCTGAAGCGCCTGATTGGGAGCGGGTCTGCGATCAGGCACTGGTACTGGCACAGCGTACGCGTGACCTGCGGGTGGCGATGCACCTGACCAGCGCGTGGACCAGCATGCACGGTTTGGCGGGTTGGGGTGACGGCATCGCGCTGCTGCGTGGCCTGTTGGAGCAGCAGTGGGCTTGGGTCCACCCGCAACTGGATGCAGAGGACGATGACGATCCAACCGCGCGGGTGAATGCCTTGCTTGGGCTGGCAGATCCACAGGGGGCACTGGGGTTGTTGCGCACAGCGCACTTTGTGTGGTCGGCCAGGCTGGGCCGCTTCAGCTTGCGTGACCTGCGAGTGGCAGACGGGAGCATCAAGCTCGCCGAGGGTGATGATGGTCCTGCCGCGTCGAGGGTGGAGATCGAGGCTTGTTGCCGCGATTGCCAGGAAGATGATCTGGCAGCGACCGCTCAGGTGGTGCAGCGTGCGTTGGAGGATGCACGTGCGATTGATGCGCTGCTCAGTGACCGGTTGGGCCTCGCCGCGCCGGATATGAAACTACTGTTGGGTGACCTGCTGGAGCTGGACAGATTCGTACAGCCGCAGTGGCAGGCCCGTAGCGGGGGCGTGGCCTCCCTTGAAGACGGTCAGCCGAGCGCAGCTGTGGGTATTGGCGGTGGTGCTGCTGTGGCACCGTCGGGGCAGATTTCCGGACCGGAAGACGTACGGCGCCGGATCGATGAAATCTGCGATTTCTATGCGCGGCAAGAGCCTTCCAGCCCGGTACCGTTGTTATTGCGCAGAGCGCAGCGGTTGGTAGGGTGCGACTTCACTACGTTGTTGAAGGATCTGGCGCCGGGCGGTTTTGATGAGTTGCAACGCGTGGTGGGTCGTGGCGACGACGATTGAGTCTTGCCGAGTATGGCGCTGCTGGTTCCGATTTATTTGTTGAAAAACAAGGTGCTAGGCGGGATTGCCGTTTTGGCGCGGACGCCCCTGAAGGGGAGTTGGCCGAGCTCAGCCCGCTCGGCTGTGATGGAATTGAGGAACCGGCCATGTGCCGGTTCTTTTTTTTCACCTCTTTTTCGGCGCTGGGCAGGCTATCTTTGCCGCGGGTCGCAGGCGACCCATTCATTTGGCAGTGGTTGCCGGCTTGGCGCGATGCGCTTCCGGGGCCGTTGGGTCTTTCAGGAGAGTGAAGTGGCAAATGTAGGGAAGCGGCGTCTGGGCAGTGTTGTGCGTGGCGTCGGTCGGGTCCTGTTGGCGTTCCTGTGTCTGTGCATCGGGATCTGGGGCGGGTTTGCGTTGTGGTACCAGTTCCCCGGCAACGTGGTGGCCAAGGTCGTGGCGATCCTGGTGTGGTGCGTGCCCAGCATCTGGGCGGTCCGCGCGGGCTTCGGGCCGGTGCGGCGCTGGCATTCGCTGGCGGTGTTCGGTGCCTTGTTCGCGGTGATGCTGATCTGGTGGGCGACGATCGACCCGCAGCAGGACCGGGCCTGGGCCGATGACGTGGCGCAGCCGCTGCATGCGCGCATCGAGGGTGACCGCCTGATCATCGACAACGTGCGCAACTTCCATTGGCGTACCGAAACCGACTATGACGTGCGCTGGGAAGCGCGCGAGTACGATCTGTCGCAGGTGCAGTCGGTGGACATGATCCTGTCCTATTGGATGGGCCCGGCGATTGCGCACACGCTGGTGTCCTTCGGTTTTTCCGATGGCCGCCAGCTGGTGTTCTCGCTGGAGATCCGCAAGGAGCAGGGCGAGTCGTTCTCGGCGCTGGGTGGTTTCTTCCGCAAGTTCGAGGCTGTGCTGGTGGCCTCGGATGAGCGCGACATCGTGCTGACGCGCAGCAACGTGCGCGGCGAGGATGTCTACCTGTACCGCCTGCATGGGCTGAGCCCGGACAAGATGCGCGATCTGCTGCGCTTCTACGTGGACCGCGCGCAGCAGCTGGAACAGGCGCCGCGCTTCTACAACACGCTGACCAGCAACTGCACCACGGTGGTGTTCGAGCTGATGCGCCGCATCCAGCCCAATCTTCCGTTGGATTACCGCCTGCTGGCCTCCGGTTATCTGGCCGAGTACGCCGCCGATGTCGGTGGGCTGACCCCGGGCGTGCCGCTGGCGACTCTGCAACAATCGGGGCGTATAACGCTGCGTGCACGCGAAGCGGGCGATGTGGCTGACTTCTCTTCCCGGATACGCGCAGGCGTACCCGGCATTCCCGCACCAGGAACCAACCCATGACCCACAACCCGCAGACATGGATACGCCGGCTGTTGCCGGTGGTCGCGGTACTGGCGCTGCTGCTGTCCAGCGGCTGCGCCATGGTGAAGATGAAAGCGGTGAGCAACACCGATTACGTGATGCTCAAGCGTGGCGACATCCTCAGCACCGGCAAGCTCAGTGCCTTGTCGCAGGAGTCGCTGTCGGTCATCGGCTTGACTGAAAGTGATTGCAGCAAGGACCTGCCCACCTGCCGGCAGACGGTCATCACCAATGACGGCCTGCAGTCCGAGCAGCGCCTGTCGACGTTGGCCGAGCTGTGGATGCAGGAGGCCTTGGCGCTCACCCCCAAGGCCAAGGGCAATGAGCCCATCGAGTTGCCGCCGGCCGCCTTGAATGCCTGGCTGGAAACCGCGCGCTACTCCTATCTGTACCTGTTCTTCAGCGGTCGCAGCCCGGCGCAACGCGCCCTGGAAGACCGGCTTACCCAGGTGCGGGATTACTACAACTACGCCACCGAGCAGGCCGCCTCGGTGGTGTTCCAGCGCACCCGCGCGCGCGCATTGGAAGGTGAGGACATCAATCTGCCAGTGCAGGTGGATGACTGGACCATCAGCACGCAGTTCGACGGGCTCAAGCTGGAAGGTGTACCCAAACAACTGGTCGCTGCGTCCTCGGTGAGCTTTGCCGGCCTGCGAAGCTCGTATCGCCGCGACGGCTTTGGTGCCGAGCTGGTAGCGATGATGGAAGCGCCGGTACTGGCACAGGCGCTGGAAGCAGAGGAGAGCAAGCAGCAGCTGCCGGTCTACAGCGAGATGCCGGCGATCAACGCCACCGCGGTGCTGAACTTCAGTGGCAACACCCTGGAGGAAGTGCTGGCCAGCCGTCACGTACAGCTGCAGGCCTATTCGCCAGATCTCACCAGCATCCAGATGCGCGGCCAGGAAGTACCGCTGGCCGCCAACTTCACCGCTGCCTATGGCCTGTGGCTTGCCCAGTCTGGATTTGCCACCGAGTCACTGCGCACCTTGTTTGGCCGTGGTGTTGGCATCCGCGAACCGCATATCTACCTGATGCAGCCCTACGATCCGAACAAACGCATCATCTTCATGTTGCACGGTCTGGCCAGCAGTCCGGAAGCGTGGGTGAATCTGGCCAACGAGATCATGGGCGACGAGGAAATGCGCGAGCATTACCAGGTGTGGTCGGTGTATTACCCGACCAATGCGCCGATCGCCTTGAACCGTTACACCATCAGCAAGGCCTTCAACAGCACGCTGCATCACTTCGATCCGAAGGGCACCGCGCCGGCATCGCATGACATGGTGTTCATCGGCCACAGCATGGGTGGCGTGATTGCACGACTGATGCTTAGTGACTCGGGTGAGGTGCTGTGGGACAACACCCGCCAGCGCTACAACCTGCAGGGCGAGCGCTTGGCGCGGGTGGAAGCCAAGCTCGGGCCGGTGCTGCACTTCACCCCGCAGCCGAACGTGGAGCGCGCTATCTTCCTGGCCTCACCGCACAAGGGTACGGATGCAGCGGGCAACCGCCTTGGCCGTTTGATCGGAAGGCTGGTGCGCTTGCCGCTGACGATTCTTGGTGCCTTTGGTGACGCCTTTATGGCGCTGCAGGACCCGGGCGAAGCCGATGGCAAGAAGCCCAAGGAACCGGTGATCACCAACAGCATCGAGAACCTGAAGGCCAGCGATCCCTTCATCGAGGCGTCCTCGGCGTTGCCGATCCAGCCGGGTCTGAAGTACCACTCCATCATCGCCAAGCGCAAAGCCGAGGTGCCGACCCCGCAGTCCGACGATGGGCTGGTGCCGTACTGGAGCGCGCATCTGGATGGCGCGCTGTCGGAGAAGGTGATCGTGTCCGGCCACAGCGTGCAGGAAACACCGGAAGCGGTGCTGGAAGTGCGCCGCATCCTGCGCAAGGACCTGCTGGAAGTGGAAGGCGTGGACGCCGCGCACTGAAGCATTGCCGGGCTGCAGGATGCAGCCCGTGCGTGTTCCCGCTTGCCTTGTCCAATGCTGCCCGGCCTGCACCGAGCGGCCGAGGCGGCTCAGCCGATGTCGCTCAGCCTCCGCTACTCAGCCGATGCGGCGACCCACCATGGTCGCCATCGCCGCCAACAGCAGGGTCACCACGAAGCACAGCAGATAGCCGGTGGTTTCATTGCCGCCAACGGTTGCGGCAAACAGCGAGCCAGAGATTGCCAGCGTCGAGGCGACCGCGATGCCTTCGCTCAGCTGCAGGGCCGAGCTGTTCGCGCCTTGCTCGTGCGGCGCCGACAGCGACAGGGTCAGCACCGACAGGCTGGGGTAGATCAGGCCCATGCCCAAGCCAGTGAGCGACCAGCCGGCAAGCGCCAGCATCAAGGGCACGCCTGGATACAGGGTAAGCACGGTGATCAGCAGGCCGGCCAGCATCAGCCAGGTGCCGGCCTGCAGCATGTGCGTGCGGCGCCAGCCGAAGTGCTGGTGGCCTTGCATCCACGAGCCGGAGAACCAGCCCAGCGCACCCAGGCTGAGCGCGGCACCGGCCCACAGCGGCGACAGGTCGCGTTCGCGCTGCAACAGCAGTGGCAGGAAGGCTTCGGCGCCAAAGAAGGCCGAGGCGGCAATGCCACGCAAGGCAATCACGCTGGGCAGGCCACGGCGCAGCAACAAGCTGCCGCTGGGCAGCAGGTGGCGCGCGCAGAAGATCAGTGCGATCACTGCTGCCGTCATTACCGCCAGCGCCTGCATGCCTTGCAGCTGTCCGCCGACGTATAGCAACAGCGCGGCCAGCGCCGTGCCTATCGCCCAGCGCACCACCGGCCGCTGCTCGACATCACGGCGGATGCTGGTGTGGGTGCTGCGAAGTGCTGGCAACAACAGCCAAGCCGCCGGCAAGGCCAGCACCGGCACGATGAGGAAGACCCAGCGCCAGCTCAGGTGCTGCACGATCAGGCCGCTCAGGCCGGGGCCGATCAACGAGGGCACCACCCAGCCGGCGGAGAAGGCTGCGAACACTTTCGGCCGCAGCGCTTCCGGATAGGTGCGTGCCACCAGTACATACAGCGACACGGAGATCGCGCCGATGCCGACACCCTGCAGCAGGCGGCCGACGATCAGTACATCCATGCGCGGCGCCAAACCGGCCAGCAACAGCCCAATCAGGAAGCTGCACAGGCCCAGCCACAACGGCCGCGCCGGACCTTGCTGGTCACACATGCGGCCGGCCAGGGTCATGCCGATCACGCTGGTGGCCAGCGCACCACCGAAGGCCAATGCATACAGGCGCAGCCCGTCCAAGGCCTGCGCCACGCTGGGCATGGCGGCCGCCACGGCCAGCGCTTCGAAGGCGATCAGCGAGATCAGCGCGACCATGCCGAAGGTGGTGGCACGGTATTGCGGGGCGAGGATGGAGGTACTTGCCGGCGGAGCCGAGGCGATGCTTTGGGAACTCATGATGCGACGCTGCTGCTTGAGTTGCGGCTGGGGGGCGTGCAGCATCACACCTCAACCATGGTTGAGGTCAAGTGATGTCCACGCGGGAACTGAGTGTAGGTGAAGTGGCCCGGCGCAGCGGTGTTGCGGTGTCGGCCTTGCACTTCTATGAGCGCAAGGGACTTATCCACAGCCAGCGCACGGCCGGTAACCAGCGAAGATTCCAGAGTGATGTGCTGCGGCGGCTGGCACTGATCCAGGCCGCGCAGCGGGTGGGCATGCCGCTGCAGGCGGTTGCCGAGCGCCTGGCCGAACTGCCGGAAGGGCGCGCGCCCACAAAGGCTGACTGGGCGAAGATGTCGGCGCGCTGGCGCAAGGAACTGGACGAGCGCATCGCGACGCTACAGTTCATGCGTGACCAGCTCAGCGATTGCATCGGCTGCGGCTGTCTGTCGCTGAAGCGCTGCGGCCTGCTGAATCCGCAAGACGTGCTGGGGCAGCGTGGCGAAGGCCCGCAACGCGTGGGCTAACGTTGTGAGACTGTATCGGCAAGCTGCCGGGTATCGGACGACACACCAGCAGTGTCTGCTGCCCGGGCCACAGTGCGTGGCCCGGATGGATCAGATTTTCGCTTCGATCAGCGGCATTGCCAGACGCGAGCGGGTCAAAACCATGCCGAGGTTGGCGGTGCGGCGGCAGACGAACACCATCACGTAGTCCGGGTAGCGCTTGCCGCGCATGAAGATGTGGATCAGGTTCTGCTGTTGACGATGATTTCCTGGAAGTAATGCGCGCCTTCCTGGTCTTCCAGCCCGCGTGCGCGGCGGAACATCTGCTCGATGCTGCGGATGTTCGGGCCCTGGTACAGGTCGGCGGTAGCGGCGGCGACCAGATCCAGCACTTCGCGCGGGTGCGAATCGACGGTGCGGACTGACAGCAGCATGCCGGAGCTGATGTCGACGTAACCGGCGGCTACGCATTCGGGGATGGAGGCAACGGATTGCTGCAGGGTGGTGTCGAGCGACATGGGGGAATCCTTGCGGAAGGGGGAGAAAAGGAAAAGCGATGCCCGAAGGCCGCAGTGCGACCCGGCATCACTCAAGGTTTGATCAATCGCAGGCGCGGATCAGCAGGTTCTCTTCCAGCGCATGCAGCAGGTCTTCCTGCTCCTGCGACTGCACGAAACCCGGGTCCAAGGTACGCAGGCGACGCAGCGCCTCATCGGCGGTGAGCCCTTCGCGGATCAACCAGCCTGCCAGCACCATGCCGGTGCGGCCAAGGCCGCCCAGGCAGTGCACGGCGATCACTTCGCCCTCGCGCAGCATCACCTCGATCTTGGCCAGCAGCAACTTGGCCCATAGCAGCGGCGGTGCGCCGCGGTCGGCGATGCCGAGGTGGTAGCTGCGCAGTCCGTACGCTGCCAGGCGTTCGGCGGACATCTCGCGTTCGGTGAGGTTGACCAGCACGGTCACGCCCATGCCACGCAACAGCGCCAGATCGTGATCGATGGCAAACACAACGCCCGGCATCGGGCAGCCGGCGAGCTTGCCCGGCACCAGCCAATGGAAGCCGTTGGGGCCGCGCCGTGATGGCGTGGCGGACAGGCGGACCGGTGCTGGTGTCGGCATCGGCGCTGGACGCGCAATGGAAGCTTCGGGCGCAGGCGTGACAGGCTGGCTTGATACCTTTTCGGCTATCGCAACGGGCGCCGGCGCGACAACTCCATCGGCGAGGTCCTCGGCGCGCGCATCCGGCGCGGGCACATGGCAGCTGCCGGTGCGCAGGAACTGCGCCAGCACCGGGTGCTGCCCGCTATTGGCAAAGAAGGCATCCACCGGCGCATCAACCTGCACATGGCCGCCGGCCAGCAGGATCACCCGCGAAGCGATACGTCGGGCCTGGCCTTGATGGTGCAGGCTGACCAGGCAGCAGTGCGTGGCGGACAGGCGCTCTATCAGAGTGAGCACGGCTTCGGCGTCGGCCGGTTCCAGCTCGCTGGTGGGCTCGTCGATCAACAGCAGCGGGCTGCCGCTGAAGGCGGCACGCAGGATGGCGACTTGCCGGGCGAGTCCGCGCGGTAGATCGATTACCCGCTGCTGCAGATGTGCAGCGACGGCAGTGGCGCCCAAGGCCTGCAGGCGCGCGTCGATCTGTTCGCGCAATGCCTGTGGCTTGTTGCCCGATTGCGGACGCAGCGCGGCGCTGAGGTTTTCCAGCACGTTGAAGCCGAGTTCGCGTGCGTGTTGTTGCACCAGTACCGGCGGCTGGCTTGCTGCTTCCAGTGGCGCACCCTGGAACAGCAGCGTGCCCCAGCGCTCGCCATGTGCGTTGCTCTGGCCGGACAGCGCCTGCAGCAATGAAGACTTGCCGGTGCCGCCCGGGCCCATCAATACCACGATGCCGGTGCCGCTGATGCTCAGGTCGATGGATGCCAATACGGTGCGTTGGCCACGGCGCATGCCCCAGCCTTGCAGCTGCAGCAACGGAGTAGGGGAGTTGTGGACTGGCAAGGACGTCACTCTGCCCGTCGCAAGCCCCGTTTCTGAGGCCTGCGCGGAATTGGAAAGACGGCCAGTATGGTTTGTGTTAATTCCATGTCAATTTGACTTTGTGATGTGTGCGGGCAACGCGCAACGACCTCGCAAGCTGCGAGGTGATCGCTGCTGCGCTGCCATATCAAATTGATTGGGAAAGGAAATGCGCGCTTTTTCAAGCGCGTTTGCAACCGCGAATACGGTGCTGGAGTAACAAACAAGACGATGCCTATTGTTTCAGCGGGATTCAGAAATTCCGCTCGAAGCGCACGTTTCCTGCGCCTGCATCTGCGCTTATCTGCAGGTCCACGCGCAGTTGATCGCGTGGATGCGCGTCGAGTACACCGATCAGATCGGTATAGGAACCGGTACGCACCGCACGCAAGTCAATCTGTTGGCGTTTGCCGGAAAGGTCGGTGGCGATCGCTTGTACCTTGCCTTCGGCTGGCAGCTCTTCGCCCTGCTCCAGTTGTCGCAAGGCGACGACCAGCAGGGCGCGGTCGGCTTCGCGCTGCACCTGGTAGCTGCGGGCGACGGCGTCGTTCATGGCCAGCGTAGGCAGCAGGTTGTAGTGCACGCGCAGCTTGCCGAGGTCGGCTTGGCTGGGTTGCGATTGCTGGATGACGGCCGCTCGCGGGGAGGGCTCCGCGGAGCAGGCGGCAAGGGTGAATAGCAGGGTGGAGGACAGCGTTAGGGCGAACCGGGGCATGGTGTTGGTGTCCTTGGGCTGTGGTGTTGGTTGTTGGGGGCTGCGCTCTAGGTGCTTAAAAGCTGCAAGGCTTCGCTTTGTTCCCCTCTCCCCAACCCCTCTCCGGCGAGGGGAGAGGGGCTATTCGAAGCAGATCTCCGCGAGTGCGGGCGGCTCGTGTACTTGGCTGAAGAAGCTATTCAATCGTTGGCTGCAGACAGTTCCTTGCCTCGCTTGGCCGCAGCATCAATGGCCTTCGCCGTCAGCGCTTCAAAGCCGCCTACCTGGAAGGTTTCAATAGCTGCCTGGGTGGTGCCACCCGGCGAGGTGACGCGGCGGCGTAGTTCGGCAGGGGCTTCGCCGGCTTCGGTCAGCATGCGCGCGGCACCGAGGACGGTATCCAGTACCAGTGTGCGGGCTGCATCCGCCGGCAGGCCTTGTTCCAGTGCGGCGGCTTCCATCGCCTCGGCGAGCAGGAAGATATAGGCCGGGCCGCTGCCGGAGACGGCGGTTACTGCGTCCATCAGTCCTTCGTTCTCGATCCAGACGGTGCGGCCGGCGCTGGCAAGGACCTGCTCGGTCTGCGCGCGCTGGGCGGTGGATACGCGCGGGTTGGCGAACAGGCCGGTGACGCCGGCACCGAGCAGGGCGGGGGTGTTGGGCATGGCGCGGACGATGGCCTGATCGCCACCCAGCCAGCGTTCGAGCTGCGCGGCGGTGATGCCGGCGGCGATCGAGGCGACTACCGGTTGCTTGCTAGCGGCAATCGGGCTCAGGGCTTCGCAGACAGTCCGCATCACCTGTGGCTTGACCGCCATCAACCACAGCCCGGCATGAGCGGCGGCGGCTTCGGTGGCGTTGTAGGTATGCACGCCGAAGTCCTGCGCCAGCGCCTCGCGCAGGGCGGCGACCGGCTCGGCGACATGGATGCGGCTGGCGGCCATGCCGCGCCGCAGCAAACCAGCGATCAGGCTGCGCGCCATGTTGCCGCCGCCGATGAAGGCGACATCAGTGTCGGGAAGGTCTGTGTTCGGGCTGCTGGTCATCAATCCAATCTCGGTGCGATCAAGGGGAGGGGCGTTGGCCGAACAAGGCGGTGCCGACCCGGACCATGGTCGAGCCGGCGGCGATGGCTTCGGCAAAGTCACTGCTCATGCCCATCGAAAGTGTATCGACCTGCGGGTACTGCGTGGCCAGGTCGGTAAACAAGGCCTGCATCCGTGCGAACGCAGCCTGGCGTTTGGCCGCTTCCGGGAACGGCGCGGGGATCGCCATCAGACCGCGCAGGCAGAGCCGTGGTTCCTTGGCGACGGCCGCGGCCAGGGCAGCGACCTGCTCCGGGGTGCAACCATGCTTGCTGTCCTCGTCGTCGATGTTGACCTGGATCAGCACGTTGAGGGGGGGCAAAGCGGCCGGGCGGCCCTTGGCCAAGGCGTTGACCAGTTTGGGCCGGTCCACGGTCTGCACCCAGTCGAACGCTTGGGCGGCCAGCTCGGCCTTGTTCGACTGCAGGTGGCCGATCAGGTGCCACTCCAGGCCCAGTTCGGCCAGCTCGGCGATCTTGGCGGCCGCCTCCTGCACATAGTTTTCACCAAAGGCGCGCTGTCCTTGGGCGGCCAGAGCGGCCACCGCAGCGGCCGGCTGCAGCTTGGAGACGGCCAGCAGGCGGACCGGTTGGGAGGGGCTGGAAGCAGCGTCGATCTGCTGCCGGAGGGTGGCCAAAGACACGGTTTGCAAAGCATCTACCTCTTACGTGGGAAGGCTTATACTGCCTGCCAGGGGAAACACCTTACATATACTCGCAACGCAGGGGACAGAGCGCGTATGGACATCGCTGAACTTTTGGCGTTCTCGGTCAAGAACAAGGCCTCGGACTTACATCTTTCCGCCGGCCTGCCGCCGATGATCCGTGTGGACGGTGACGTCCGTCGCATCAACATCCCGGCCCTGGACCACAAACAAGTGCACGCGCTGGTGTACGACATCATGTCGGACAAGCAGCGGCGTGATTACGAAGAGTTCCTCGAGGTCGACTTCTCGTTCGAGATTCCCTCGCTGGCGCGCTTCCGTGTCAATGCGTTCAACCAGAACCGTGGTGCCGGTGCGGTGTTCCGTACCATTCCCTCGGAAGTGCTGACGCTGGAAGACCTGGCCTGCCCGCCGATCTTCCGCGAGTTGATCGAGCAGCCGCAGGGGCTGATCCTGGTCACCGGCCCGACCGGTTCGGGCAAGTCGACCACGCTGGCGGCGATGATCGACCACATCAACAAGAACGAATACGGTCACATCCTCACCGTCGAGGATCCGATCGAATTCGTGCATACCTCGCAGAAGTGCCTGATCAACCAGCGCGAAGTGCACCGCGACACGCACGGCTTCAACGAGGCCCTGCGCTCGGCCTTGCGTGAGGACCCGGACATCATCCTGGTCGGCGAATTGCGTGACCTTGAGACCATCCGCCTGGCACTGACCGCGGCAGAAACCGGTCACCTGGTGTTTGGCACCCTGCATACCAGCTCGGCGGCCAAGACCATCGACCGTATCATCGACGTGTTCCCGGCCGGCGAAAAGCCGATGGTGCGCTCGATGCTGTCCGAGTCGCTGCGTGCGGTGATTTCGCAGGCACTGCTCAAGCGCGTTGGTGGCGGCCGTGTGGCCTCGCACGAAATCATGGTGGCGACACCGGCCATCCGTAACCTGATCCGCGAAGACAAGGTGGCGCAGATGTACTCGTCCATCCAGACCGGCCAGCAGGTGGGCATGCAGACGCTGGATCAGAACCTGCAGGATCTGGTCAAGCGCAGCCTGGTCACACGCAACCAGGCCAAGGAATACGCCAAGGACAAGCGTCTGTTCGAGTAATTCCAGGTTTCGGGATTAGAGATTCGGAATTCGGGATTCGCAAAAGCCGGAATCGACGGGGCGCGATGGGGTCATCCCACGCCCTGTCCCGGCTCTCCATCGGGAGCCAGACATGAGCACTATTGATTTCACCTCGTTCCTCAAGCTGATGGCGCACCAGAAGGCGTCCGACCTTTTCATCACCGCCGGCATGCCGCCGTCGATGAAGGTCAACGGCAAGCTGTCGCCGATCACCCAGACACCGCTGACGGCGCAGCAAAGCCGCGACATGGTGCTCAACGTGATGACGCCGGCGCAGCGTGAGGAGTTTGAGAAAACCCACGAATGCAACTTCGCCATCGGCGTCTCCGGCGTGGGCCGCTTCCGTGTGAGCTGCTTCTACCAGCGCAACCAGGTAGGCATGGTGCTGCGTCGCATCGAAACGCGCATTCCCACCGTGGAAGAGCTGAACCTGCCGCCGGTGATCAAGACGCTGGCGATGACCAAGCGCGGCATCATCCTGTTCGTTGGTGCCACCGGTACCGGCAAGTCGACCTCGCTGGCGGCGATGATCGGCTACCGCAACCAGAATTCGACCGGGCACATCATCACCATCGAAGACCCGATCGAATTCGTGCACAAGCACGAAGGCTGCATCGTGACCCAGCGCGAAGTCGGCATCGATACCGACAGCTGGGAAGCGGCGCTGAAGAACACGCTGCGGCAGGCGCCGGACGTAATCATGATCGGCGAAATCCGTACCCGCGAGGGCATGGATCACGCGGTGGCGTTTGCAGAAACCGGCCACCTGGTGCTGGCAACGCTGCACGCCAACAACGCCAACCAGGCGATGGATCGCATCATCAACTTCTTCCCGGAAGACCGCCGCAACCAGTTGCTGATGGATCTGTCGCTGAACCTGAAGGGCGTGGTAGCGCAGCAGCTGGTACCGACCCCGGACGGCAAGAGCCGCCGCGTGGCGATGGAAATCCTGCTGGGCACGCCGCTGGTGCAGGACTACATCCGCGACGGCGAAGTGCACAAGCTCAAGGAAGTGATGCGCGATTCCGTGCAGCTGGGCATGAAGACCTTCGACCAGAGCCTGTTCGAGCTGTACCAGGCCGGCGAGATCAGCTACGACGACGCCTTGCGCTACGCCGATTCGCAGAACGAAGTACGCCTGCGCATCAAGCTGTCGCAGGGCGGTGACGCCAAGACCTTGTCGCAGGGTCTGGATGGTGTGGAGATTGCCGAGGTTCGCTGACCGCTAGATATCAGGCAGCATCAACGAAAAGGAGTAGTCGCATATGGATGTGCAGAACCCTTATCAGGCCCCACCGGCGATGCCGACGGCCGCTCCGGTAGTGTCGGTTGCCCCGCTTCCTTCCCTGGAGGAGCGGGTGCATCCGGATCTGTTCGCCCCATCGACCGGAAAGCTCATCGCGATGAGCCTGACTACTTTGGGCCTGTATGTGCCGTACTGGTTCTATCGCAACTGGCGCGCCATCGAGGATCAGGAGGGGGCAGGCATCTGGCCGTTCTGGCGGGCGGTGTTCGCTCCGCTTTGGTGCTTCAGCTGCTTCGCACAGCTGAATCAGTACGCATCGGGACGGCGCCGGCAGATGGCGTTCCCGCCGGTGCTTCTGGCGCTTGTGTACTTCCTGCTCAACGGCGTTCCCAATCTCTCCATGATTTTTCCACGGATGTTCGGCGGGAGCTTCTGGGTTTTGGGGGTGCTGGCCTTCTTGCCGCTGTTGCCGATGAACTCGCTGATACGCAGCTATCGGCAGTCGCTACGGCTGGACACGCGCAGGCAAGATCGTTTGACCGTCTGGCATGTGTTGATCATTGCTATCGGTGGAGTGTTTCTCATCCTGGCGCTGATCGGCGCGTTCCTGCGCTGAGGTCGCTTCCAACTGGGGTTTGACCGACGCGGGAGTTTGCGAGGAAGCATCGTCTTCTTTCCGGCTTCACTCGTACTCCCGCTCCAACAGTTCCTTGCGAACAGATGCTCATTTTTTCTGCCAGGCCGGTCCCAGGCTCAGCAAGCGCGCATGTACCGGGCAATCCTCCCGGTGCGCGCCGGGCAGATAGCCCAGGCTCATCAAAAATTCGCCGGTAATCTCGCCACCGGTAAACCGGAAGGTCTTCTTGAACAGTTTTACCCAGTCCGCCTTGGGCAGCGGGTGGTGCGCATCCAGCCATTCGGCAAAGCCGCCATGGGAGGCGCGCAGGCCCTGGATCACCTGCGCGTTGTGGATCGCCGCAGCCACCTTGAGCCGGTTGCGGATGATGCTGGCATCGGACAGCAGGCGGGCGATATCCGCCTCGCCATAGGCCGCCACCGCGTCCACGTCGAAGCCGCTGTAGGCGCTGCGGAAGCCTTCGCGCTTGCGCAGGATGGTTTCCCAGCTCAGGCCGGCCTGGTTGATTTCCAGTAGCAGGCGCTCGAAGAGCTCGCGTTCGTCGCGCTGCGGGAAGCCATACTCGTTCTCGTGGTACGGCCCGTGCACGGGGTGGCCCGGGGCGAAGTCACAGTAGTAGGTCATCGGCGTCTCCGCGTTAAGGAAGTCCCGATTATCGCCCCTGCGAGGCGTCAGGCACCCGCAGCCGGTAGAATGCAGACATGTCTGCGCTGTCACCCCCTCTTTCCAATCACCTGCTGGTGGCTTTGCCGTCGCTGGTCGACCCCCAGTTCGCGCGTAGCGTGGCCTTGATCTGCCAGCACGACGAAAACGGCGCCATGGGCGTCGTGGTCAACCAGCCCTCCGATTTCACCCTCGGCGATGTGTTCGCGCAGATGGCGATCGATACCGACGATGGCGACCTGCGCGCCGTGCCGGTGCTCAATGGCGGGCCGGTGCACACCGAACGCGGTTTCGTCATCCATGACGACGCCCGCGAATGGGATTCCAGCCTGAAGGTGGGCGATGGCCTCTACCTGACCACGTCCCGTGACATCCTCGAAGCCATGGCCCGTGGCGAAGGTCCGCGCAATGCCCTGGTCACGCTCGGCTGTGCCGGCTGGAGTGAAGGCCAGCTGGAGCAGGAACTGGCGGAGAACAGCTGGCTGACCGTGCCCGCCGACGCTGCCGTGCTGTTCGAAACACCGCTGGACGAGCGCTGGCAGTTGGCCGGCGCGCGCATCGGCGTTGATCTGTTCCTGGTCACCGGATACAGCGGCCGTGCTTGAGTCCAACACACTTTCCACCAGCAGCACGGTACTGGGCTTCGATGTCGGCTCGCGCCGAATTGGCGTTGCCATTGGCAGCTCGCTGGGCGTCGGCGCGCGTGCGATCGCGGTCGTCGATGTGCATGGCAATGGCCCGGACTGGAACGCGCTGGACAAGCTGCACAAGGAATGGCGGCCGCAAGGCATGATCGTCGGCGATCCGCTCACCCTGGAAGGCGAAGACCAGCCCAACCGCAAGCGCGCGCACGCCTTTGCCAGGCAGCTGCAGCAGCGCTACAAGGTGCCGGTATTGCTGGTGGATGAGCGTTCCAGCTCGGTCGAGGCCGCGCAGCGCTTCGCCGTGGAGCGCGCCGAAGGGCGCAAGCGCCGCCGCGATGCCGCCAACCTCGACGCCGTTGCCGCCGCCGTCATCATCGAGCGCTGGTTGTCGGCGCCGCACGAAGCCACCCCTATTTCCTGACTGCCGAAGACCCTGCCATGACCGCTTCGCAACTTGATGCCCAAGGACGCCTGCGCCACCTGCTGACCCTGGATGGGTTGCCGCGGGAAACCCTGCTGCAGCTGCTCGACCGTGCTGGCCAGATCCGCGATGCCGCGGTTGGCCGGATCAACAACAAGCGCGCGGTGCTCGCCGGTACCGGCGTCTGCACGCTGTTCTTCGAGCCCTCCACCCGCACCCGCAGCTCGTTCCAGCTGGCGGCGCAGCGGCTGGGTGCGGACGTACTGAATTTCGATGCTTCCACCTCTTCCGCGCGCAAGGGGGAGACCGCCAGCGACACGCTGAAGAATCTGGAAGCGATGGGCGTGCGCGGCTTCATCGTGCGCCACCCGGACGATGGTGCGGTGGCCGAACTGGCAGGGGGGGCAGGTGAGGGTACCGCGCTGATCAATGCCGGCGACGGTCGCAGCGCGCACCCGACCCAGGGCCTGCTCGACATGTTGACCCTGCGCCAGGCCAAGGGCAGCGATTTCTCCAGGTTGAAAGTAGTGATCGTCGGCGACGTGAAGCACTCGCGCGTTGCGCGTACCGATCTGCAGGCGATGCGCACGCTGGGCGTGGGCGAGATCCGCGTATGCGGCCCGCAGTCGTTGCTGCCGGAAGATGGAATCCTTGATGGCTGTGTGGTTGGCCAGGATTTCGACGCGATGCTGGAAGGCGTTGATGCGCTGATGATGCTGCGCCTGCAGCGCGAGCGCATGGAAGAAGGCCTGGTGCCGTCGCTGGAGCAGTACCACGCGCAGTACGGCCTCAACAGCGAGCGCCTGAAGCGCGCCGCCAAGGATGCAGCGGTGCTGCACCCGGGTCCGATCAACCGCGGCGTGGAAGTCACCGACGAAGTGGCCGACGGCCCGCAGTCGTGGGTATTGCGCCAGGTTGCCAACGGTGTTGCCGTGCGGATGGCGGTGTTGGAGACCCTGTTGGGCTGATTTGGTTGCGGCGGGGTATTCGCTCTGCCGCCTCTGAAGAGCCTCTGCTAGTAGGCAGCACTGAGGAGGAATACGTATGGATGCGGATATGGCAGCTCGGCCGGTACGTTCGGACCTGCTGACGATGTTGGTGCTGCTGGTGCTGGCGGCCGTGATCTGGGTGCCTGCACTATGGACCCCGTTCTGGGGTGACGACTACGTGTTTCTGCATGCGGCGCGTTTGGCCAATCTGGCCAGCCAGCCGTGGTCGGAGACCTTCTGGCCAGTGCAGCCGGAAATGTTCTGGCGGCCGCTGTCGCAGACAGCGTGGTGGCGTGTGGTTGAGAGTGTGATGGGCGGCAACGTGCTGGTCGCGCACACTGTGATGCTCGTGCTGCAGTTGCTGGCTGCACTAGGCGTTGGCGTACTGGGACTGACCATCGCACGTCTTGCCGGCTGGGCGGCGCGTTGGGCGGTGGCGGGTTTGAGTGCCGGTCTGTACGGCGTGCTGGCCGTCAGTCTGCTGACGGTGCATTGGGTTGCCGCAGCCAACAGCCCGCTATTGGTGCTGTTCACCACGCTGTTGCTCGCTGCATGGTTGGCAGCCTCCGTTGCGACCGCAGGCAAGCGCCTGCTGTTGCTGGCGGTGGTGCCGTGTCTGCTGGCGGTTGCCTTGCTCAGCAAGGAGTCGGCGATCCTGATACCGGTGCTGATGCTGATCTGCAGTCTGTTCACCGGCACGCGCTTGCGCCGTGGCGAGTGGCTGGTTCTGATCTCATGCGTGGTTCTTGGCGGAATCTGGCTGCTGCTGCGGCAGAAAGCCACGCTGCCTCCTGCGCCGCAGTACGCCTACGGTTATGGCGGCAACCTGATCAAGAACGCTGCGTCGTTCGGTGCGTGGTTGCTCAACGTGCCCCGTGAGGCACTGCGCATGATTGCCACCGGTGAGCTGCTGAAGGGCGCCGCCTGGGCGCTGCTGGCGGCTTTCCCCGTTCTGGTCAGCTGGTTATTGGCTGCATCCAAGGGTGGCTGGCGGCGTTTGGATCGTCGCCAATGGATGCTGCTGGTGGCGTTTGCCGTTGTCGCCTATGCGCCTTACTTCCCGTTGGTCTGGAACAGCTACGAGTACTACGCCGCGATCTCCGCGATCCTGCCGGCCATCGTGCTGGCGCGAATGCTGCAGGGCCGTCGCGTCGCTGTGCTGGTGGCAGTACTGATGGCGGTGTCGTGCTGGGTGTCGGTGGCGGGAACGCGCTGGCTGGATCACCCGGGTCTTATCGGTCGCGCGCGCTGGGCGGAAGCATCGGTGCAGCAGTTGGCTGCGCAGCAGCTGAAGGCTCCGTTGTGGGTGCATGTGGCTGATGAGCAGCGCTTCTATGCGATTGGCTTGCATGGTCTGGCATGGCGGCTGGACGTACCGTTGGAGCAGATCCACGCGGTGGATGCCTGTCCGTCGAGCGGATCGGGTACCTGTCTGGAAATGGATGCCGGAGGGCGATGGAGCCATCGTCCAGCAGGCCCTTGAGCTGCGAGGCGTAGCCATGCTGAGCCCGGGCATTGCGGGGAGGCGATTTTTATAGAGCCGAGCCATGCGCGGCTGGGCGTTACCGGTAGAGCCTCTGCCGAGCATGGCTCGGCTCTACACTCCCTCCCTGCGCCGAAGGCATAGGGGAGGGCTGGGGAGGGGGAGCTTTTGTGGCTCTTCAGCAGCGTCAGCTTCGCGGCTTACGCCGCTCCCACAAGCCAGTTGAGAATGCTGGGGAATCCACGCTGTAGAGCCGAGCCATGCTCGGCTGGCTCATTACCGGTAGAGCC
>NZ_JBRREG010000088.1:0-20767 GCF_056760155.1 Stenotrophomonas sp. STEN022 | reverse complement strand
CCGGCCCCTCACCCCGCCCCGCCCCTCCGTCAATGGGGGGGGGCGCAACGGCTCGTCCCGAGCCAGGCGGGGCTGGGGCCTTATCGGCAACCCCCCCGCCGAGCTGGGCTCGGCTCTACATATGAAGCAGAGCTCGGCTCTACCGATGCACACTGCCAATGCTCGCCGCCGGGTAACGCAGACCCGCGGCCACATCCACCGGGAACACCGCGTCGATCCGCGCCAGATCCTCGGCACTGAGCAGCACATCCAGCGCACCCAGATTCTCCTCCAGATACGGCAGACGCTTGGTCCCCGGAATCGGCACCAGATCATCGCCCTGCGCCAATACCCAGGCCAAGGCCAACTGCCCCGGCGTCACGCCCTTGTCGGCGGCAATCGCATTGACCTGCTCCACCAGCGCCAGGTTCCGATCGAAGTTCTCGCCCTGGAAGCGCGGCGAGTTGCGCCGGTAGTCACCGTCCTCGAAATCGGCCGGGCTGCGGATCGCACCAGTCAGGAAGCCACGGCCCAACGGCGAGTACGGCACGAAACCAATACCAAGCTCACGCACCGTCGCCAGCACATCGTTCTGCTCCGGCTCGCGTGACCACAGCGAATACTCGGTCTGCAGCGCGGTGATCGGATGCACCGCATGCGCGCGGCGGATCGTCTCCGGCGCTGCCTCGGACAAGCCCAGGTAGCGCACCTTGCCCTGCTCGACCAGCCGCGCCATCGCACCCACGGTGTCCTCGATCGGCACCTGCGGATCAACACGGTGCTGGTAGTACAGATCAATATGATCCACACCCAGCCGCTGCAGGCTGGCCTCGCAGGCAGCCTGCACGTATTCCGGACGACCATCGACACCGCGCGCCTGCGGATCCTTGGCATCCAGCCGCACCCCGAACTTGGTGGCCAGGAACACCTGCGCGCGACGGTCGGCAATCGCCTTGCCAACCAGCACTTCGTTGGTATGCGGGCCGTACATGTCGGCGGTATCCAGCAGCGTCACGCCACGCTCCAGCGCGCGGTGGATCACCGCAACCGAGGCGGCATCATCACCACGGCCGCCATAGAACGCACTCATGCCCATGCAGCCCAGGCCAAGTGCGGAAACGACGGGACCATTGCGGCCCAGAATTCGGGTTTTCATCGGCGACTCCAACGGGGGAAAGGACGGAAGCAACTGTAGGCCCTCGCCACTATGCCGATAAAGGCGGATACTCCACATTGACCATGAAGCCTGACTTCACAGTAGATCCAGCCCTGTTGCCGGCCCTGGCAGCCTTCGCCTGCGTGGCCAGACATGCCAGCTTCCGCCAGGCAGCGATCGAACTGGCGGTTTCGCCCTCGGCCTTGTCGCAGACCATCCGCAACCTGGAACGCCGGCTCGGCACCCGTCTGCTGCAGCGGACCACGCGCCGGGTTGGCCTGACCGAGGCCGGACAGCGCCTGTTGCTCGATACCGCGCCGGCGCTGGCCCGGATCGGCGAGGCCCTGCATGCGGTGGAGGCCAACCGCGATGTCGCCACCGGCCAGCTGCGCATCACCGCGCCGCGTTTCGCCATCGAATATCTGCTCTTGCCACACCTGCCCGCCTTCCACGCCGCCTACCCGCAGGTGGAAGTGGAACTGTCCATGCAGGCGGCACTGGTCGATGTGGTCGGTGAAGGTTTCGATGCCGGCATTCGTCTGGGCGAGGCGCTGGCCGATGGCATGATCGCGGTGCCGCTGGGGCCGCCAATGCGTTGGACGGTGGTCGCCGCGCCGGAATACCTGCAGCGCCACGGCACGCCGCAAACGCCTGAAGCGTTGATCGGCCATGCCTGCATCCGTCACCGCAACAGCAATGGCCGGGTGATGCCCTGGGAGTTCAGCCGTGATCACCGCGACTTCACCCTCGATGTCAGCGGGCCCCTGCTGCTCAACGACAGCACCCTGGCCTTGCAGGCAGCGCGCGACGGGCTTGGCCTGCTGCAGATATTCGAAGCCGTCGCCCGAGCCGACATCGACGCTGGTCGCGTGCATGGACTGCTCGATGACTGGCAACCGCCCTATCCCGGCTTCCATCTCTATTACCCATCGCGCGAACAGCTGGCACCCAAGCTGCGCGTGTTCCTCGATTTCATGCGTGCGGCCAATGCCGCAGGCTGATCGCCGCACACTTGCAGACGGATCGCGCTTGCCTGCATCGCCACGGCAACGCAAGCTGACAGCCTGATCCCCGCGAGTCCACGCTTCCGGCATGCGCCGCCTCGACCGTCACCTCGGCCAACTCTGGGCCCACGAAAAAGCCAGCTACGGGCTGCGCGTGTTCATCGCGCTCACTGCCGCCATCGCCTATGGCTGGTACGACGGCCACCTTGAAGCCATCCCCGGCCTGTTCCTGGGCATCATCGCCAGCGCCATCGCCGAGACCGACGACAACTGGTGGGGCCGCACAAAATCCGTGCTGTTGTCGCTGCTGTGTTTCGTCGCTGCCGCGGCGGCGGTCATCGCGCTGTTCCCCTACCCCGTCCCCTTCATCAGCGCGTTGGCGTTGACCGCCTTCGGCCTGACTCTGCTCGGTGCACTGGGCGAGCGCTATGCCTCCATCGGCCAGGCCACGGTGACACTGGCGATCTACGCGATGATCGCGATGGACCAGCACCACAACGTCAGCCAGCAGCAGGCGCTGCGCGAGGTGATCCCGCTGCTGGTTGGCGCCGCCTGGTACGGCCTGCTGTCGATCCTGTGGACGGCGATGTTCGCCAACCGCCCGGTGCGCGAACGGCTGGCACGGCTGTTCTTCGAACTTGGCCACTACCTGCAGCTCAAGGCCGACCTGTTCGAACCGGTGCGGCACGGCAATCTGGAAGCACGGCGGTTGGCCCTGGCCGAGCAGAATGTGCGCGTGGTGCAGGCGCTGAACATCGCCAAGACCGCCATCCTCAGCCGCTTCGGCCGCTCCGGCCGGCCCGGCGTGCAGTCAGGCCTGTACTTCCGCCTGTATTACATGGCGCAGGACTTCCACGAACGCGCCAGCTCCTCGCACTACCCGTACGAAGCCTTGGCCGACGCCTTCTTCCACAGTGACGTGCTGTTCCGCTGCCGGCGCCTGCTGTCGCTGCAGGGCAAGGCCTGCCAGACGCTGGGTGAGGCCATCCGCCTGCGTCAGCCGTTCGACTATGGCGAACGCACCCGCGTCGCTGGCCAGGACCTGCAGTCCTCATTGCAATACCTGCGCGAGCAACGCAATCCGCAGTGGACGCGCCTGCTTGGCTCGCTGCAGCTGCTGGCCGCCAACCTGACCAGCATCGAGCGGCAGCTGTCCGAGGCAGCATTGGCGGATACACCACTGGAAGGCATCGATACCCGCCTGCGCGATTCCTCGCCGCACACCTTGCGTGAGATGGGCACGCGCCTGCGCCAGGCACTGACGCCCGGCTCGCTGTTGTTCCGCCATGGCGTGCGCATCGCACTGGCGCTAATCGCCGGTTACGCGTTGCTGAAGGTGGTGCACCCGGAGAACGGCTACTGGATCCTGCTGACCATCGTCTTCGTCTGCCGTCCGAACTTCGGCGCCACCCGCCTGCGGCTGGTGCAGCGCATCGCCGGCACCCTGCTCGGCCTGGGCGTGACCTGGGCGCTGATGCAGCTGTTCCCCGGCACCGGCCTGCAACTGCTGCTGGCGCTGGCAGCGGCACTGCTGTTCTTCATCACCCGCACCGACCGCTACCTGCTGGCCACGGCGGCAATCACGGTGATGGCGCTGCTGTGCTTCAACCTGATCGGCAACGGCTTCGTGCTGATCTGGCCGCGCTTCCTCGACACCTTGATCGGCTGCGTCATCGCCGCCATCGCCTCGCTGCTGATCCTGCCCGACTGGGAGGGCCGACGCCTGCACAAGGTAATGGCGCAGGTGATCGCCACCAGCACCGCCTACCTGGATGAAGTGCTGGGCCAGTACCGCAGTGGCATGCGCGACGACCTGCCCTACCGCATCGCCCGCCGCGACATGCACAACGCCGACGTCGCGCTGTCGGTGGCCTTGGCCAACATGCTGCGCGAGCCTGGCTATGCGCGAGGCAATCTGGATGCGGGCTTCCGCTTTCTCGCCCTGTCCAACACCTTGCTTGGCTATCTGTCGGCGCTGGGTGCGCATCGCGCCCAGGCGGATGCGGTCAATGAGGATGCACTGGTTGCTGACGGGCATCGGCAGCTGCAGCAGTCGCTGGCAGCATTGGCTGCAGCCTTGGGCAAGCGCCAGCCGGCGGAACCGCAGGAAGATGAGGTCGCACTGGCCGATGCGCTGGAGCAGATGCCTGACGAGATCGATGAGAAGTCGCGGCTGGTGCGCACCCAGCTGGCTTTGATGCTCAGGCTGTTGCCGAAGCTGAGGGCAGCGGCGGAAGAAGCGATGCTGCCGGCATAGTTGCTGTTACCCCCTCCCTTGCGCGGAGCGCAGGGGAGGGTTGGGGAGGGGTGCCGTTGATTCTGCCTTTGGCTTTCTCGAAGGAAGAACAATCCTTACTGCTGAGATCGCTAACACACCGGCAGCGGAACGATTGTCTGCTTCGCGGCTTACGCCGCTCCCACATTCCTTGCGGCTTGCTTGCGAGCTGGCATGAAATACACCAGCAAGCCGATCACCGCGAACACGCCACCCAGTGCGCAGACGCCATTCCAGCCGTAGCGCGTCCAGGCCATCGTGCTCAGCACCGAACCGCTGGCACCGCCGATGAAATAGCAGGTCATATAGGCCGAGGTGATGCGGCTGCGGGCGCTCTCATCCAGCTGGTAGATCACGCTCTGGTTGTTGATATGTACCGCCTGCACAGCGATATCCAGTAACAGCACACCCACGATCAGCGCCGACAGCGACACCGGTGCGAAGGCCAGCAGGAACCACGACAGCAGCATCATCAGCAGGCCACCTACCGCGACCGCGCGACCGTGCCCACGGTCACTGAGCTTGCCGACACTGCTGGCGGCCAATGCACCGGCCGCACCGATCAAACCAAACAAGCCGATGGTGGCAATCGAGTAACCGTAAGCCGGGCCTGACAACAGGAAGGCCAGCGGCGTCCAGAACACGCTGAAGCCGGCAAACAGCAGCCCACCCAGCACGGAGCGCTGGCGCAGCAAAGGCTCATCACGCAGCAAAGCAAGTACCGAACCGATCAGGCGCGGATAGGACAGGCTGGCACTGGGTTGATGCGCTGGCAGCAAACGCGCCAGCACCACCGCCAGTACCAGCAAGGCAACGCAGGCCACCCAATAGATGCTGTGCCACGAACCGAGTCCGGCCAGCACGCCGGAAGCGGTGCGCGCCAACAGGATGCCGAGCAGCAGGCCGGCCATGATGGTGCCGACCACCCGCCCGCGATGCTCGGGCTCGGCCAGCCCTGCCGCATGCGCCACGATCACCTGCGCCGCCACCGCACTGAGGCCGGACAGCGCCGTGCCCGCCAGCAGTTGTACAAAGTGGGTGGCGGTGGCGCTGATCGCCAGACCTACCGCTGCCAGTACGAACAGCGCGACGATCAGGCGGCGGCGCTCCACGCGATCGCCCAGCGGCACGATCAGCAGCAGGCCGGCGGCATAGGCCAGCTGTGCCACCGTCACCACCCAGCCCGCCTCGTCAGCGCCGATCCGGAATGCCTCGGCCAGAATCTGCAGCAAAGGCTGCGCGTAATAATTGCCAGCCACGATCAGGCCGGTGGCGGCAGCCAACAGCAGCACCTGGGCCTGGCTCAAGGGGCGATGGGGCGAGTGGGAGACGGGGCTATTCATGGGGGAGGCCACGGCGGGAACTGCGGCAAGTCTGGGCCGCTGCCATTGATGACGCCAATGTATTGTTTTCATCCCATCCATCTGTTTCAGTGATGGCATGTTCACCCTGCGCCAGCTCGAATTTGCCGTTGCCGTGGCCGAAGAAGGCGGTTTCACTGCTGCTGCGGCCCGCTGCCACACCGTGCAGTCGGCGCTGAGCCACCAGATCGCGCGGCTGGAAGATGCCTTCGGCACCCGCCTGTTCGAGCGCAGCCATCGCCAGGTACGGCCCACCGCTGCCGGCGAGGTGTTCCTGCACAACGCCCGGCTGACCCTGCAGGCGGCCGCCCGCCTGCAGGAGGAAATGGCGTTGACCTTGGGCACGGTGCGTGGCCGCATCAATATCGGCCAGATCACCTCGCTCAATGTGGTCGATGTGCCCGCGCTGCTGGCGGCGTTCCGGGCCGCGCACCCGGCCGTCGAGGTACACCTGAAGGCCGGCATGAGCGATGTGCTGCTGGCCGAACTGGAACAGGGCAGCCTGGACGTGGCGCTGGTCGGGGTTGGGCCACAGATCACCCTGCCGCCACAGCACCGCCTGTTGCATGAGGAAGGCCTGTCGCTGGTGATGCCCATCGACCATCCATTGGCCGGTCTCGCGGCAATCCCGCTGCAGGCACTGCAAGGCCTGCCTTTGGCTGCCCTGGTGCCCGGTGCCGGGGTGCGGCGCATGCTGGATGACGCCCTGCGCGAACGTGGCATCCAGACCCAGATGCAATACGAGGTCACCCATAGCGAACTGCAGCAGCAACTGGTCGCCGCCGGCCTGGCGGTGGCGGTGGTGCCGGACAGCATGGCCGCACGCATGCAGCGCACCGTCGTGCGCCCGCTGGCAGAGCAGTTCCGTTTCCGCACCTGCGTGGTGTGGCGGGCCGATCCAACCCCGGCGGCCCGTGCACTGCTGGGCCTGCTACCCACCAGCAACACCTGAAATACATCAGTGATGCAACGCCCGGCTTGACCAACACCTCCATGCCGTTCTGCTAATGTGCCGCGCAGCACCGAGGAGTCACGATGTCCGGCCACAATCAGTTCGCCCTGCTCAAGCAGCGCCGCTTCCTCCCGTTCTTCATCGTCCAGGCGCTGGGTGCGTTCAACGACAACATCTATCGCCAGGCGATCATCGGCCTGCTGTTCTATCTGGGCGTCAGCAGCGAAGAACGCACGCTGTACACCAACCTGGCACCGGCACTGTTCATCCTGCCCTACTTCCTGTTCTCGGCACTTGCCGGGCAGATTGCCGAGAAGCTGGAAAAGCAGAAGCTCATCGTCATCACCACCACCATGGAAATCGTGGTGATGTCGCTGGCGGCGGTCGGCTTTCTTACCCAGAACATGCCGGTGCTGCTGGTGGCGTTGTTCTGCACGGGCCTGCAATCCACCCTGTTCGGCCCGGTCAAATATTCGGTACTGCCATCCATCCTAAAGCCTGAGGAGCTGACTGGCGGCAACGGTTTGGTGGAAATGGGCACCTCCATCTCCATCCTCACCGGCATGATTGCCGGCGGCATGATCTTCGCACTGGCCGGCGCCCACGGACCTATCGTCGCTGCCGTGGCCATCATTGCGCTGGCGATGATCGGCAACTTCACCGCACGCATGATCCCGCGCGTGGACGCGGGCGCACCGGAACTGAAAATCAACTGGAACCCGATCAGCGAATCGCTGGTGGTGCTGCGCCTGGCCAAGAAACAGAAGGCAGTACGCAACGCCATCCTCGGCGTATCCTGGTTCTGGTTCTTCGGCACCGTGCTCACCTCGCAGCTGCCGACCTACGCGGTGGTGAACCTGGGGGGCGACGAGGTGCTGTACATCTTCGCGCTGGCGCTGTTCTCGCTGGGCACCGGCGTCGGCTCGCTGCTGTGCGAAAAGCTGTCCGGGCGCATCGTCGAAATCGGTCTGGTGCCCTTGGGCGCCTTCGGCATGAGCGCGTTCCTGCTGGATCTGTATTTCGCGCGTACCGGCGCAGTGACGGCGGCAGGCCTGGATGTTGCGGGCTTCGTCCAACAGCCGGGCAGCTGGCGGATCATCATCGACCTGCTCGGCATCGGCCTGTTCACCGGTTTCTTCGTGGTGCCGCTGTTCGCACTGATCCAGAGCCGCACGCCGAAGTCGGAAATGTCACGCGTGTTCGCTGCGCTCAACATCCAGAATTCCGGCTTCATCGTGCTGGCAGCGGTGCTGGGCCTGATCACCCAAAGTGTGCTCAAGTGGAGCATCCCGCAGCTGTTCCTGGCGCTTGCCATCGCCAACATCGTGGTCGCGATCTACATCTTCAGCATCGTGCCCGAGTTCCTGATGCGCTTCCTCAGCTGGGTGATGGTGCGCACCTTGTACCGGCTGCGGGTCAAGGGCGTTGAGGACAATGTGCCGGACGAAGGTGCCGCGCTGATCGTCTGCAACCACGTCAGCTACATGGATGCGCTGATCCTGTCAGCGGTGATCCCGCGCCCGGCGCGCTTCGTCATGTACTACCGGATATTCAACGTGCCGGTGATGCGCTGGATCTTCAAGACCGCCAAAGCCATCCCGATCGCCAGCCCCAAGGAAGATGCCGCGCTGATGCAGCGTGCCTTCGACGAGGTGGATGCGGCGCTGGCCGAGGGTGAGCTGGTCTGCATCTTCCCCGAGGGTGCCTTGACCAAGGACGGCGAGATTGCCGCCTTCAAGTCCGGGGTGGAGAAGATCCTGGCCCGACGCCCGGTTCCGGTGGTGCCGATGGCACTGAAGGGCATGTGGTCCAGCATGTGGAGCCGCCGCGATTCCCGGCTGGGCCAGATGCGGGTGCCGCGTCGCTTCCGCGCACACATCGAGGTTGTGGCCGGACCGCCGGTGGATGGCGCCCATACCGATGCCCCGCAGCTCGAAATTCTGGTCCGCAAGCTACGTGGTGATGAGGCCTAAGTAGGGAAACCCACTTTCCAGAAATAGGACAAGTGGCTAGGCTAGCCCCCTATGTGCCTGCCGGGGACCGCAGCACAGCCAAGGAGCTAGGGGACAATGGACAACGCCACGCCATCACTGCCAGCCGTGCCACCTGCGCCGCCAACGGCGCCGCAGCAGGTGCACCACTACTATCACCCGCAGAAATCCGGCGGGATAGCAGCATTGCTGGAAGTGCTACCGGGGTTTTTCCAGGTTTTCGGCATTGGTCACCTGTACGCGGGTAACGTCGCCACCGGGCTGATCATCATGTTCGGCTACTGGGCGGTGGCCTTCGTCAACTTCCTGCTGTGCTTTGTCTTCATCGGTTTCATCACGTGGCCCCTATGCTGGATCGCCACAATGATCATCTCGCCGCTGACTGCGGCGAATGCCTGCAAGTCACGCTGATTTTTCAAAAAAGGAGTTTTACGTGAATACAAGCAGTCCTGCCGTATCCAACAACCTCGTCTGGGCAATCCTGTCCACCCTGTTCTGCTGCATTCCACTGGGCATCGTCTCCATCGTCCAGGCTGCCAAGGTCAATGGCCTGCTGGCTGCTGGTGATATCGCAGGCGCCCGTGATGCCGCCGACAAGGCCAAGAAGTGGGCCATCTACGCTGCGGTCGCAGGCATCGTCGTGTTACTCCTGTACATCGTGCTGGTCATGGTGCTCGGTCTGGGCGGCGCGATGACTGGCACTTCCGGCTACTGATGAAACCGACAGGCCGGCCGGAACCGGCCGGCCTGTTGTTGTCCTGACATGCAGTTCCCGCAACACCTGCTGCGCTACATGCCCTTGGCCGCGATTGCCGGCATCAGCGTGGGCGCCGCAGCGATATTGAGCCGGATCGACCCCAACGTCGCCGGTAACCCACTCCCGCCTTGCCCGTTCTATGCGCTGACCGGCCTGTGGTGCCCGGGCTGCGGCAGCACCCGCTGCCTGCACGCTCTGGTCCACCTGGACCTGCCGCAGGCAATGGCGATGAATCCGCTATTGATCGTGTCCATCGTGCCGGTGCTGGTGATGGCATTGCATGGCGCCGGACTATGGCCGGCACGGCTGCAATGGCTGGTGCGACTGTTCGCACGGCCAATCCCATGGCTTGTGGTGATCGTCTCGTACTGGCTGCTGCGCAACCTGCCCTGGTATCCGTTCAACCTGCTGGCGCCCGGCTGAAAGCCTGGCTTGGAAGCCACGTAAGCACGTAGCGCGGGCAAGCGCAGCGCACCCCGGGACGTTTGGCGAACCGTCTGAAACATCAACAGATTCTTGCCGCGCGGGTACGCTGCGCTTACCCGGGTTACGACCGCATCCAAACTGGCGCGTGGCTCAACCCACCCAGCCAGCAATCACCAGCAGCGCGAGCAAGGTCATCCACAGCAGCAACATGCGCCAGACCAGGCTCATCGCATCGCGCAGTTCCGGGTAGCGTTCGTCTGCCGGCACCTGCCCTGCCAACCGTGCTTCTTCGGCCTCCTCGACCAGCTCGGCGCCAACGCTGGCGCGTGCGGCCTCGGCCAGAAAACCAAGCTGCAGCGCCCAGCGATTGCCAGCAGCGCGACGCCAGGCCGAAAACACCGTGTCGAAATTGCCTACCAAGGCCATCGACAGCGTCATCAGCTGCGCCACCGGCCACTCCAGCACCGCCAGCAGCAAATCGCCGGCGCGCCGCTCCTCCGTGGACAGCAACTGCGATTGCAGGCCTTGCGAGGACTGTGCCAGCAACCGGTACAACACCGAACCCAACGGCCCCAGCAACAGGAACCAGAACAGCGGTGCAAACCAGCGCCGCAAGGCATTGATCGCAGTCGCCTCGACCAGACCCGGCGCGTCCTCGCGCATGCTGCCGCCTGCGGCCTGCAGCCGGGATGCCGCCAGCGCGGCCGCCGGCTCGTCTTCGGCATCGATCACTGCCTCGACATCGCGATCCAGGTCGCGCGGGCCCCAGCACAGCGCGAGAACCGCAATGCCAAACACCAGCGCCGGCAGACCGAACAGACGCTCGGCCAGGGCCCATTGCAGCAAGCCGATCAACAACACGCAGGGCGCGATCAGCAGCAACACACCGTAATGCGCGGCCGATTCGCCCAACTGCGCACGCAACCAGCCCAGGCAACGCCCGAACCAGCGCCAATCCCGCAACGTCGCCATCAGCGTGGGGGCCAGATGGCCGAGCACCAGTGCGGCGATTACCGCTACCAAGGTTGTGAACATGCGATCCCTCCGGCCTGTGATTGTAGGCCCTGCCAACGTTGCAACGGCTGGCAACCCGTGCGGCGATCAGTCCTCACGGCGCTGACTCTGGTACCACTGCTCGATCAGGGTGCGCGCAATCGACAGCCGCGGCGGCAGCAGGATGCCCAGTCCGTCGTCGTTGTTCTCACGCTGCAACGCCGCGCCGACCTCCTCGACGCTGAACCAGCGCGCGTCTTCCAGCTCACCATCCACCGTGGGCACGTCATCGTGCGCGCTGGCCCGGAAACCCACCATCAAGGCGCCCGGGAACGGCCACGGCTGGGTGCCCTGGTACTGCGCCTGGATCACCCGCACCCGCGCTTCCTCGAATACTTCGCGGGCCACGGTCTGCTCAAAGGTCTCACCGGGCTCGACAAACCCGGCCAGCACCGAATAGCGGCGCGCGACCCAACTGCTCTGCCGGCCCAGCAACAGGCGGCCATTGTTTTCGACCGCGACGATCACCGCCGGGTCCACGCGTGGATAGTGCTCGGTACGGCACTGGTCGCAATGGCCAATGAAACCGAAGCGACCAAACCGCACAGGCGAGCCGCAGACACCACAGAACCGATTGCGCGAATGCCAGTACGACATCCCGCGCGCATAACAGAACACGTCGGCGACCTCGGCCGGCCAGGTCACCGCGGCCTGGCGCAGGTCCATGCGCTGCGGTGCCTTGACCGTCAGCGTTGCCGCCTCGGCGACAAACCAGGCGCGCCCTTCGCGCAATCCAAGGAAGATCGCCGTACCCGGGCCACCGCCCAGATCGGCACCACTGAACAAGGCCGGCTGCCGGTCATCATCGGCAAACGCGGTGCCATCGACGTCCAGCACCAACACCTGCGCCGTCGGCCATAAAGCGGCCAATGCATCGGCATCAGCACGCAGCGCATCGGCACGGTCCAAGGGCGCGCCGACAAAGGCGTGCCCGGCAAAGCGGGATTCAGAATTCAGCATCCGCCAGAGCCTGACGACAAAGCAGCACAAGCGCAACCAGCCGAAGTACGGCCGGAACGGCTTAGACCGAGAAGCTGCTGCCGCAGCCGCAGGTGGTGCGGGCGTTGGGGTTGCGGATCACGAACTGGGCACCGGTCAGGCTTTCGCTGTAATCCACCTCGGCACCCATCAGGTACTGCAGGCTCAGCGGATCGACCAGCAGGGTCACGCCCTCGGTGACCACCGCCAGATCGTCTTCGGCACGGTTTTCATCGAACTCGAAACCGTACTGGAAGCCGGAACAGCCGCCACCCTGGATATAGACACGCAGGGCGAGCGCAGCGTTGCCCTCATCCTGGATCAGCTCACGCACCTTGGAAGCAGCCGCCGGAGTGAAATTCAGCGGGCGGTCCAAGGACTGGTAATCAGGCGCCGGCTGCGCGCCGGGCAGGGAAACTAAGGTGCTCATGGCGCTCAGGATGGGGGCGGCAAGCCCCTGTTTCAAGCCGCAGTGGCTTCAGCTTTCTTGGACTTCTCGGCGGCTTTGGCTTCCGGCGCCGGCAGTGCGGCCATCGCCGCGGTGTGCAGAAGGCGGCCGTTGAGCTGGGCACCGGCGCTCATTTCCACCACCGTGTAATGCACGTTGCCGGTGACACGGGCGCTGGGCGTCAATTCGATGCGCTCACTGGCATGCACATCACCTTCCATGCTGCCGCTGAGCACCACCACGGCAGCGCGGACTTCGCCTTCAATGCGGCCATGTTCGGCCAGGGTCAGCATCGCCTTGGCGCCTTCTTCGGCAATTACCTTGCCGATGATGCTGCCCTCCACATACAGGCTGCCGCTGAATACCACGTCGCCGCGGATTTCCACCTGGGAGCCGATCAGGGCATCCACGGCCAGATCGGTGTCGTGCTTGGACTTGCTTTTGAACATGTTTATTCCCCTCTGCCGTTGCCAGCGAGTTTCCAATCGAATGTCTGGTTGGAGCCCCCCCCGGATCCGGACAGGGAGACTCGCACACGTTGTGGTGTGAAATCTCGGGGCAGCATCACGCTACCGTCCAGTTGCTGGAAATAGCGGAAGGAATAATCCTGCCCCGGCGTACCTTTGCGTTGGTGTAGGTCATCCCAGCTGACGGTTGTCAGCTTTCCATCCTTCACACCCTCAACCGAGAACCGCATCTGGCCTTGGCTTATCGCACCGCGATTGAGATTCTGGGTCAGCACCACGCTGTAATGCCAGGTGCCGGCCGCTTCCGGGGTGAACTCCACCGAGTGGGTATTCAGTCCTTTGCGCTGGCTGGTGGAACCGACCAGACGCTCATAGAAGGCGACATCGGCGCGCAGGCCGGCAATCTCTTCGTCACGCTCGGCAAGCGAGGCCTGCACTTCGCTGTTGGCGGCACGACTGATCTTGTCCGATGCCTCCAGCGTGGCCTGGCGCTGGCGTAGCTCCTCCAGCTGGCTGCGCTGCTGGCCAACCAAGGCTTCGCTCTGGCGAAGCTTCTCGCGCATGCCACCGGCATCGGGCGAGGCGTAGCGTGCCGCCAACCAGCCAACCAGCAGCAGCGACAGCAGCCATGCGGCCGCCAGGACAGCCATCGGCACCCAGCCTGGACGCGGGGCCGCGCCACCACGCGGGGTGATCTGGAAACGTGAAGAAGGTCGGTTGGTCATGGCAGGCTCCAGTGCTCCCGGAAGGGCAACACCCGTGCTCGGTCTGAAACGACGGACCAGTGTAAACGACACTTATGTACATGCGCTTATGCGCTGGCGGCTGGCAATCACCGCAGGCATGCTCGATAGTTGCGATCCTGCTCACAGTATCCGGCCTAACCACCTCCCATGACAGAAGCCCACGTATTCGTCATCGGCATCCTGCTGGCCTGGCTGGCAGGCATACGCGTCTACCTGACCGTGTTCGGCGTCGGCATGGCCGGGCTGATGGGCTGGGTGGACCTGCCACCGGCATTGCAGGCCACCGAATCCTGGTGGGTGCTGGGCACCTCCGGCGCCCTGGCCGTGGCCGAATTCTTCGCCGACAAGATCCCCGGGGTGGATTCGATCTGGGATCTGCTGCAGACACTGGCGCGGGTTCCGGCCGGCGCCTTCCTCGCCGCTGCCACCTTGTCGCCCAATGGCGAACTGAGTACCGGCGTATTGGCCGCGGGTGCCGGCATCGCGCTGACCAGCCACGGCCTGAAAGCCGGCACCCGTGCCCTGCTCAATACTTCACCGGAACCGGCCAGCAACTGGGTGGCCTCGTTTGCCGAGG
Organism: Stenotrophomonas sp. STEN022; assembly: GCF_056760155.1. Taxonomy (NCBI): domain Bacteria; kingdom Pseudomonadati; phylum Pseudomonadota; class Gammaproteobacteria; order Lysobacterales; family Lysobacteraceae; genus Stenotrophomonas; species Stenotrophomonas sp. STEN022. Next base: position 6,597 of record NZ_JBRREG010000088.1, on the reverse strand, counting down.
ACAGCGTGGTGATCGGCACCTTGGCATTGGCACTGGCGCACCCATGGCTGGCGCTGATCTTCGTGCTCAGCGCCAGCATCATCGGCGCGCTGACGATATGGCTGGTGTGGCGCATGCTATGGCGAGGGCTCAAGCGCATGTTCGCCAGCACCGATACGCCAGCTTCAGCAATGTCCAAGCCAGGTGACCACTCGCTGCCACCCGCCCCGTGACCACATAATCCCCACCGATGGCCAGCAACGACACTCTTACCACCGCCAACCGCACGCTACGCGCGGAAACCCCACCAGCCGATTACTGGCAGCGCTGGAGCGTGCGCAATGCGCCGCCCGCCGAAGCCGTGCAGGCACAGCTCAAACCGGGCACCGACGCAGCGGCAGCAGCCATGGCCAGCGATGTCGGCGATGACACGCCCTACCGCGTGCTGATCGTCGAGGACAACCGCTCGCAGGCACTGTTTGCGCAAAGCGTGCTGCACGGTGCCGGCATGCAGGCCTTCGTGCAGATGGACGTGGAAGGTGTGCAACAGGCCATCAGTGAACACCGCCCGGACCTGATCCTGATGGATCTGCACATGCCCGGACTCGACGGCATGCGCCTGACCGCGATGATCCGCCAGCAGCCACACCAGCAGTTGCTGCCCATCGTGTTCCTGACCGGCGAAGCCGACCCCGACCGCCAGTTCGAAGTGCTCGACTGCGGCGCCGACGATGTGCTGGTCAAACCGATCCGGCCGCGCCACCTGGTCGCCGCCGTCGCCAACCGTATCCGCCGCAACCGCATGCAGGCGCCGGGCAAGGCCGACGCCGGCCCGCTGATGAACAACCCCGAGACCGGCCTGCCGACCCGTCACAACGTGATGCAGCAGTTGCGGGCCGCCATCACCGAGCAGCAGCCGGCCGGGCTGATGTTCATCGAGATCGCCAGCGCGCTGGGTCTGCGCGAGCGCTATGGCTATGCCAGCTACGAGCGCTTGATGGTGCAGGCCGGGCAGCGCCTGGCCGAGAACCTGCGCCCGCACCAGCTGGCCCGCCTCAATGACAACAGTTTCCTGCTGCTTACCCGCGGCATCGAAGAAGCGGCAGTGCCTGCGTTGGCGCAGCAGGTTCGTGATGGCCTGTCCGCACAGCCTTTTGCACCACGCGAGGACGAATCCGTGTTCCTGCGTTGCGTGGTCGGCCACGCCAACCTGTCGCAGGACCTGAACGATGCGGACGCCGCCTTGGAAGCGGTGGAGCGCACCGCCCTGCAGGCGCGCCTGAGCAGCACCGGCATTGCGGCCTACGAAAGCAACGACGTCGCCATCAACAACGAACATCTGGCCTTGCTCGATGGCCAGATCGAGCTGGCATACCAACCCATTGTCGCCGTCGCTGGCGGCGACACCGCGCAGTACCAGCTGCTGCTGCGCCTGCGCCAGAGCAACGGCACCCTGCTTTCCGCCGGCCAGGTGATTCCCGCGGCCGAGGCCGCCGGGCGCATCGCCGACCTTGACCAGCAGGTGGTCGAACACGCACTGGGCCTGCTGCACCTGTACCAGTTCGCGCAGCCGCCGATGCGCTTGTTCGTCTCGCAGTCGCTGCGCTCGCTGTCGCGCAGCGCCTATGCCGAATGGCTGCTCAATGCGCTGCAGGAACGACAGGTAGCCGGCAATGGGCTGGTCATCGATGTGCGCCTTTCCGACGCATTGGTGCATGCGGTAAGCCTGCAGCAGTTCTGCGCGCAGCTGATGCCGGTCGGCGTGCAGTTCTGCCTGAGCCAGTTCGAGCCCAGCGCCGAAGCCAACGCCTTGCTGAGCCAGCTGCCGCTGAGCTTCGTGCGCATGGCCGCTCGCTACGCCGAAAGCCATACCAACCAGAAGCTGCGTGATGAACTGCGCGGCACCATCGACCTTGCCCATCGCGCCAACCTGCAGATCATCGGCCAGCAGATCGAAGATCCGCAGGCGGCGGCTGCGATGTGGATGGGCGGTATCGACTTCATCCAGGGCAACGTGGTGCAACGCGCTGGCAGCGAGCTCAACTTCGACTTCCAGAACGCGGTGCTGTGAGCGCGGCCACGTCGGGCGCTGCGCGCGGTTGGGCACTGTTGGCAGCGGCCTGTGCCGCTGTCGCATGCGCGATCAGCTTCATTCCCGCTGTCCCTGCCATCGCCGCCACTGCCAGTGCTGGCGTTGCAGCGGTCGCAGCGCTGCTGGCCGCCATCAGCGCCAGCCGGCAACTGCGGCAGGCGCATGCCCTGCAACTGCAGCTCGAAGAACGAGCGCTGGAAAACACCCGCCTACGTGCTGCCGCACAGGACCACAGCACATTGCAGGAAGCACTACTGCAAGCCAAACAGGCCGCCGAAGCCGCCACTCTGGCCAAGGGCGAATTCCTGGCAACGATGAGCCATGAGATCCGCACGCCCTTGAACGGCATCCTGCCGATGTTGGAACTGGTGGCACAGGGCCCGTTGAGCCTGGACCAGCGCAACATGCTCGATACCGCCACCGACAGTTCACGGCAGCTGTTCCGCATCGTCGACGACATCCTCGATTACTCCAAGCTGGAAGCGAACCGGCTGGAGCTGGAAATCACCACCTTCAACCTGCGCGAAACCCTGGACGGCATGTTGCGGCTGATGCAACGCGCGGCCGAGCACAAAGGCCTGCGCCTGTCGCTGCATATCGATCCAGCGGTGCGCCTGTCGGTACGCGGCGACCCGGTGCGCCTGCGACAGATACTGGGCAACCTGCTGGTCAATGCAATCAAGTTCACCGAACTGGGCGAAATCAGCATCCACGTAAAGCGCCTGGGCGAAACCGCTGCGCAGCATCGTCTACGCTTTGAAGTACGTGACACCGGCATCGGCGTGGATACAAGCCAGCAACAGCGGCTGTTCAACGCCTTTACCCAGGCCGATGCCTCCACCACCCGCCTGTACGGCGGCACCGGGCTGGGGCTGGCCATCTGCAAGCGCATCGTCGACCTGATGCACGGCAGCATCGGCGTGCACTCCGAGCCCTTGCGTGGCTCCACGTTCTGGTTCGAAATCCCGCTGTTGAAAGTCATCGGCGACCTGCACCAGCCCGATCACCTGCGCAAGGTTCGTCAGGTGCTGCTGGTCACCCCAGAACAGCGGCTGCGCCAGCGGCTGCAGTTGATACTGCCGAACTGGGGCTACCAACCGGTTGTCGCCAACAACCTGCAGGAAGCACTGGAACGCCTGCGCATGCCCACCGTGTCCGGCATCTTCCATGCGGTGATCGGCGATCTGGAGCCCCTGCGCAACAGTGCCCCGGCCCTGCAACGCGCCATCGAACGCATGGATGACAGCCGACCACGCCTGCTGTGGCTGTACGGCGATGCCCCGATCGCCGACGGGCTGCGCGATGGCGCCACCCTGCTGCCGCGGCAACTGCCCGATACCCAGTTGCGCAATGCCCTGAGCGAACCGCTGCAACTTGCTGTCAGCCCACCTCCTGCATTCCTGCCGAGCAACCCCAATGCGGCCTCGACAATGCCCGTTGCGACGGCGCCCATTTCGACAGCGGCAGCAATTGCACCTGCAGGCTTCCCGGCAAGCGCGCAAAGCAAGCCGGTGACACCACCAGCCGCGGTCAGCAGCAATGCCACCGCAGGCGCTGACCTGGCCGGCATGCTGGTACTGCTGGTCGAGGACAACTCGGTCAACCTGATGGTTGCGCAGAAGCTGCTCAAGGTCCTCGGCGCCAGCACCGAAGCCGCTGAGAATGGCGCCATCGCCCTCGACAAGATGCACGCCAAACGCTACGACGCAGTGCTGATGGACTGCCAGATGCCGGTACTGGACGGTTTTGCCGCCACCGGCCGTTGGCGCGAGCACGAAGCCAGCAGCGGCGCCAGCAGCCGACTGCCGATCATCGCGATGACCGCCAACGCCATGGCTGGCGACCGCCAGCGCTGCCTGGACAGTGGCATGGATGAGTACCTGTCCAAACCCATCTCCCGCGCACAACTCCTGAACTGCCTGCTGGCCTTCAAGCCCGCATCCACCGCAACTGCCGATCCGGTTACCAGCATGCCCAGTACCGACCTCTCCGCCAATGCATTGGCCGCCGCCTCCACCGCCCATACCGATGGCATCACCGCCTCGATACTTGAGCGCAGCGTGCTGGATGAACTGCTCGAGATTGCCGGTGACGAGATCAACGCCATCATCGACGTATTCCTGGACGAGACCCCGCAACTGGTGCGACACCTGCAGGAAGCAGCCGTGATGCCCGACCTGAAGCGTCTGGGCGAGCTGGCGCACAGCCTGAAATCTTCCAGCGCCAATGTCGGCGTGCTGGCCTTGTCTGAAGCCGCGCGCCGGCTTGAGCACGGTGCGCGCAGTGGCACGCTGGAGCGGCCCACCGTGATGGTGGCGCTGATCGTTGCCGAGTTTTCGCGTGCGCGCATGGCGCTGGCCGGCTATCAGGCCGATCAGCGCGCGCAAGCGCAGGAGTGATCCCGCTGCGGCGGGATCAGTCTTCCAGCTTGGTGAGCAGGTAGTTCGGCTCGCCGATGCGCTCGATCAGATCGAGCTGGGTTTCCAGCCAATCGATGTGCTCTTCCTCGGAATCGAGGATCTTCACGAACAGCTCGCGGCTGACGTAGTCGCTGATCGACTCTGCATAGGCGACTGCATCGCGCAGCACCAATGCGGCCTCGTTCTCCAGCGCCAGATCGCACTTGAGGATTTCGGTGGGGTTTTCGCCGATACGCAGCTTGCCCAGTGCCTGGAAATTGGGCAGACCTTCGAGGAACAGAATGCGATCGGAGAGCACGTCGGCGTGCTTCATCTCGTCGATCGATTCCTTGTATTCGTGTTCGGCCAGCTCGTTCAAGCCCCAGTTCTTCAGCATCTTGGCGTGCAGGAAGTACTGGTTGATGGCGGTCAACTCGTTGTAGAGGACCTTGTTGAGAAATTCGATGACCTTGGCGTCGCCTTTCATGGCGCTGACTCCGACTAGAGGAACGAGCGCACTTTACCGGTTGCCGGCAGACAATGAAGGAACGCGAATCGTGATCATTAGCCACCGCCGTAGGCGGTGGCGGCAAGGCCTGTTCAGGCCGCCCGCAGCAGCGGCAAGGGCAGCTCGCGGGTAGCGCGCGCCTGCTCCAGCAGGCCAGCCGCCATGTCCAGGCAGGAACCGCAATTGGAGCCGCAACCGGTACGCATGGTCAGCTCAGACACCGTGTCGCAGCCGGCAAGCGCGGCTTCACGGATCTGGTGATCGGTAACTCCATTGCAGATGCAAACGTACACGGCTTGACGCCCCTGAACCCGGCACGTATCGGCCGTGCCAGCATTCAATCGCAAATGCGAATGGTTGTCAATTTCGGGCGTTAATCATTATTAATCTTCTTGCCGCGCCAAACCCCTGGACGCCGCGGGCGCTTGCGCGGCCGCTCATGGCCAGCACTGCTACCCGGCATCCAGGCTTCCTGTGCGGACGGAGGCATCGCCTGCACGCCCTGGCCTGCGATACCCCGCGCCAGGGGCGCCAGATGGCGCAGCGCACGCGCGTAGACGCCGCGTTTGAAGATGACCACGTGCTCGACCGGATACCAGAAGTCGACCCAACGCCAGTGGTCGAACTCCGGCGTATCGGTTTCATCCAACCGTACATGCGCCTCGTCGCCGGTCAGGCGCAGCAGGAACCAGACCTGCTTCTGGCCGATGCAGACCTGCTTCTCGGTATGACGGATGGCCCGCGTGGGCAGCCGGTAGCGAAGCCAACCAGGGGTCGCCCCCAGGACTTCAACGTGTTCAGGCAGCAGGCCGGTTTCTTCCTGCAATTCGCGATACATGGCCTCGACCGGCGTTTCATCGGTATTCATGCCGCCTTGCGGGAACTGCCAGCCGTCCCGGCGCACGCGTCGTGCCCAGAACACCTGCCCGTCTTCCCGCATCAGCACTATGCCGACGTTCGGTCGATAGCCGTCCGGATCGATCACGATGCGGACTCCTAAAATTTCTACTGCCGAGGACTCTGCCATGGCTGCTGTCATGCCACAAGCACAGAAATACCTGTTGACAAAACGTCACGACACCACCAGAATTACCGGCTCCCAAGGCTATGTAGCTCAGCCGGTTAGAGCACAGCACTCATAATGCTGGGGTCGGTGGTTCGAGTCCACCTATAGCCACCATGGGAAGCAGGTTCAACCTGCACTACAGCCCCGTCGCCAAGCGGTAAGGCATCTGACTCTGACTCAGACATTCGGAGGTTCGAATCCTTCCGGGGCTGCCAAACATGAAAGGCCTGATCGAAAGATCAGGCCTTTTTTCTATTCAGAACCTTCACACCCAGACCAACCAGCAGGCCGGGTGTGCGATAATCGTCACGCACCATAGCCCCGTCGCCAAGCGGTAAGGCATCTGACTCTGACTCAGACATTCGGAGGTTCGAATCCTTCCGGGGCTGCCAGATATCAAAAGGCCAGATCGAAAGATCTGGCCTTTTTTTGTGGCTGAAGTTTGGGGATTCGGATTCGGATTCGGATTCGGCAGGAGCAAAAGCATAAGAGCCAAAGCACCCCTCCCCAGCCCTCCCCGGCCCTCCCCTATGCTGCGCGCAAGGGAGGGGGT
>NZ_JBRREG010000087.1:0-21406 GCF_056760155.1 Stenotrophomonas sp. STEN022 | reverse complement strand
GCATGGGCTTCACCGGCAGTGCCCCTGCCGAGCATGGCTCGGCGCTACCGTCAGCTTGGCTTTTGTGGGGCGGCGTCAGCCGCGAAGCCGATGACCTGTCCGATGCATCGCAGGTAGTGCCCCTGCCGAGCATGGCTCGGCACTACAGTCGGCTTGGTTTTTGTGGGAGCGGCGTAAGCCGCGAAACCGATGACCTGTCCGATGCATCGCCGACAAGGTCCCTGCCGAGCATGGCTCGGCACTACACGGGCTCAGCGAACGATTGCACCAACAGCCCTGTTTTCGGCATGCTCAGTCCATGACATCTCCTTCACGCTCGATCCACGTCGTGGCCGCCGTCATCACCGACGCGCGCGGTCGCATCCTGCTCAACCGGCGCACCGGCGACAGCGACATGGCCGGCCTCTGGGAATTCCCCGGCGGCAAGCGCGAGCCCGGCGAAACCTCAGAGCAGGCGCTGGTGCGTGAACTGCGCGAGGAGCTGGGCATCGAGGCCGAGATCGGCGAGTGGGTGATGGACGTGCCGCAGATCTACCCGGACAAGCGCCTGCGCCTGGAAGTGCGCCGCGTGCGCCACTGGAAGGGCACGGCGCGTGGCCGTGAGGGCCAGGCCATTACCTGGGTATCCCCGGACAAGCTGGCGCGCTATTCGATGCCACCAGCCGACCTGCCGGTGGTGGCGGCGCTGCGCCAGCCCTGCCACTACCTGGTCACGCCTGAGCCGACTGACGGCGAGGACGCCTGGCTGGGGTCGATCGAGGCCGCCATCGCCGGTGGCATCCGCCGCATCCAGCTGCGCACCCCGATGGCAGCGCAGCGCCAGGCCTTGGCCCGAACCGTGGTGGAGCGCTTTGGCAAGCAGGTGGAAGTACTGATCAACCGCGATATCGAGCTGGCCAGTGAGCTGGGTGTTGGCGTGCACCTGGGTAGCGAGCAGCTATTGCAGCTGCAGGTACGGCCTTTGCCGGAATCATTATTGGTGGCGGCGTCCTGCCACGATCTTGCGCAGTTGCAGGCGGCACAGCAGCTGGGCTGCGACTTTGCGGTGCTGGGTCCGGTGCAGGCCACCGCTACCCATCCGGATGCGGTCAGCCTGGGCTGGGATGCTTTCGTCGAACTGCGCGAGCGGGTTTCGTTGCCGATCTATGCGATTGGCGGCATGGGTGCTGGCGATGTCGAAATCGCACGTCGGCATGGCGCCTTGGGTGTGGCCGCGATTCGCGCTTTGTGGCCGCAGATCTGAGCAGCTGACGGTATCGCGTCGCGCTTACAGGGTGATCCAGAAGCAATTGTATTGGCGGCGCAGATGCAGGATGGTCCGCGTTGGCGTGGCGCTGCGCGGCAGGGTCTGCTCCAGGCGCAAAGCAATTGGACGACGTGGGCCGCTGCCGGTGTTGCTGATCGCCTGCACATCCGGATAGCCAGCGCTGACGGCGGCCTGCGCAGGATCGACCGGCGTGCCATCGGTATAGGTGAAGGGTTCGGTCGGTGCAGGAACATAGGCCGGCTCCTCCGGAAACACCGGTGCGATGTCGATCAGCGGTCGCTGCACGATCTCATCCAGCCTGTCCATGACCCGGGTCGCGGCGGCATTGGAAAGCCCGGTCCACAGATAGATGCCCGACAGACGATTGGGATCGCGCGCATCGGCAGCCGATTGGATCTGCGCTACCACTTCGCTGAGACGACGTGCGCAGCTGTCGCGGTACAAGCCACTGCTGCCAACCGCGCGTGGATTCGGCAGCAGGCGTGCACGCGCGCCCATCACCTCGCAGGGCTTGTCACCGTAGACGGTTTGTCCCTGTGCATTGGTGCAGCGGTTGATCTGCTGCGCGCACGCATTGAATGCCGGCAGGGCGGAGCAGGTGAGCAGCAGGAGCAACAACAGGCGCATCGGCCAAGGGTAGCGGCTGGCTGTGCACGCAGGAAGTGATGACGGTTCAGTTGTTGCCGATGCGTTCCAGCACGGCATTGGTCGGCTTGGCCAGGTTGAGCGTGTAGAAATGCAGTGACGGTGCGCCGCCGGCGATCAGGCGCTCACACAGCCCGGCAACCACGTCAGCGCCGAAGCTGCGTACCGATTCGGCATCGTCGCCATAGGCCTGCATGCGCTTGCTGATCCAGCGCGGAATCTCTGCGCCGCATTGTTCGGAGAAACGGCGCAGCTGGCTGAAGTTGGAGATCGGCATGACGCCTGGAATGATCGGCACGTCCACGCCCAGCTTGCGTGCGGCATCGACGAAATGGAAATAGGCGTCGGGGTTGTAGAAATACTGGGTGATGGCGGCATCGGCGCCGGCATCGATCTTGGTCTTGAAATGGCGCAGATCGGTGAGTGCGTCGCTGGCCTGGGGATGGGTTTCCGGATAGGCACCGACCTCGATGCGGAAGGCATCGCCGTGCTCGGCGCGGATGAAGGCAATCAGCTCGGAGGCGTAGCGCAGGTCGCCGGGAAAGCCCATGCCAGATGGCAGGTCGCCGCGCAGGGCGACGATGCGCTTTACCCCGATGGCGCGATACAGCTTGAGCAGTTCGCGGATTTCCTCGCGGGTGCCGCCGACGCAGGACAGGTGCGGTGCCGCCTGCAGGCCGTGGTGCTGGTTGAGGTGACGCACGGTCTCGGAGGTATAGCTCAGGGTCGAGCCACCGGCACCGAAGGTACACGACACGTATTCCGGCGCGTGGGCCTTGAGCTTGGCGGCGGTGCGGTCCAGCTGGGCGCGCTGGTCGTCGGTCTTGGGCGGGTAGAACTCGAAGCTGAGCGCGGTCATCGGAAGCGGCCGGGTCTGACGGAATGACGGGGATTATATCTCTCTATCAAGATGGATGTTCAATGGTTTCAGCCGAGACCGCAGCAGGCCGGAGTAATTTCAGTGGGCGTGGCGAGCCGGCCGCTGTGGCAGCAGGGCGATACAGGCGACAATCGCCAGCAGCAGAACAACCGTGGCGATATAGCGGCTAAGGGCGAGGCCGCCGTGGTCCAGGGGTTTGTCGAGGAAGTCGCCGACCACTGCGCCCAGCGGCCGGGTCAGGACGAAGGCCGACCAGAACAGGGCGGTGCGGGAGATGCGGGTGCAGAAGTACAACAGCGCCACCAACGCCAGCAGCCCGCCAAACAAGGCGATGCCGCCGGTATAGCCCAGGCCCTGGGTGTCAGCCGCCCAGTCGCCCAGCGCGGTGCCCAGGGTCTGCGAGAAGGTGATGGTCAGCCAATAGAACAGCTCGCTGCGCGGCGAATTGATCCGGGTAACCGAGATGCTGCCGGTGCTGCGTTGCCAGACGAAGAGCGTGCCCAACAGCAAGGCGAGCAGCAGGGTGGTGCCGCCGGTATAGCCAATGCCCAGCGAGCGATCGACATAGTCGGCCAGAGTGGTGCCGACCGTGGTGCTGGCGATGATGGCGAACCAGTAAACCCAGGGCCGGAAGTTTGGCGAGCGGATCTGCGCGAATACCGCAACTGCGAACACGGTGGCAAACAGGGCCGTACCGATCAGGTAGCCGAGGTTCATCGACATGGTGACGGCATCACCGCCGACTTCACCCAAGGTGGTGGCGAGGATCTTGATGATCCAGAAACCGAGGGTGATGGCGGGAACTTTGCTGAGTGAATTGCTGAGTGAATCGGACGGCGACATGGCAGTCATCTACGCGGGAGTGCTGCCACTGTCGGTGTGCTGTTGTCGGAGTTGCGTCGTAGATATGTATGCGATGAGGACGATGTTCATTGGAAGCTCGCGCCGCTCCTGCATGCGCCAGCGGGAGGGCTCCCGCCGAGCATGGCCCGGCACTACGCCCCCTCCTTTTGCCGTAGGCAAGGGGAGGGCTGGGGAGGGGTGCTTTTGCTGTTAGCTGTTGCTCTTGGCTTTTTTCTTACCTCCGGCACTTCGTTTGAACGCAGAATCAGAAGCACCAAGCCAGAACCGTTTGAAGGTTGAGCTTCCTGCGCGGAGCACCCCTCCCCAACCCTCCCCTACGCCTTCGGCGCAAGGGAGGGGGCAGGGCTTTGCCGCTTTCGGCATGTCAATGAACCGTGGCAATCCGTTGGTTATGCCGGTTCTGGCAGTAGCGCCCAGCCAGCAAAAACCACGCTCGGCTTAACGTTCGGTTTGCGATGATCCAACGCCAGCGCCACTTCGGCGTCGCCTCAACCGGAAAGCCAGCATGAACGACTCCAGCGCCATACGCCGCGACGTCGGCCCCATCGCCCTGATGCTTACCGGCCTGGGCTCGATCATCGGCTCGGGTTGGCTGTTCGGCGCCTGGCGCGCGGCAGGCCTGGCCGGGCCTGGTGCGATCTGGGCGTGGGTGCTGGGCGCGGCCATCATCCTCACCATCGCCTTGACGTACGCGGAGTTGGGCGCGATGTTCCCCGAATCCGGCGGCATGGTCCGCTATAGCCATTACTCGCATGGTTCGCTGGTCGGCTTCATCGCCGCCTGGGCCAACTGGATCGCCATCGTCTCGGTCATTCCGGTCGAGGCCGAGGCCTCGGTGCAGTACATGGCGTCGTGGCCGTGGCAGTGGGCGCAGGACATGTATGTGCAGCAGCCGGGCGGCATGGGCGAACTCAGCCACGCCGGCCTGCTGATCGCGGCAGTGCTGGTGGTCGTCTACTTCCTGATCAACTTCTGGAGCGTGAAACTGTTCGCGCACTCCAACAGCGCCATCACCATCTTCAAACTGATCGTGCCGACATTGACCGGCGTGGCCTTGATAGCAAGTGGCTTTCATAGCGAAAACTTTTCAGTTGGATTGAAAGGACCCGGCACGCCGATCCTGGATTTCTCCGCCATCCTTACCGCCATCGCAACAGCTGGCATCGTTTTCAGCTTCAACGGTTTCCAGAGCCCGGTGAATCTTGCCGGTGAGGCACGCAATCCCGGTCGCAGCATTCCGTTCGCGGTAGTCGGCTCCATCCTGCTGGCGGCGGTGATCTATGTACTGCTGCAGGTGGCCTACATCGGCGCGGTGCCGAGCCAGATGCTGGCCGAGCACGGCTGGCATGGCATCGACTTCCGTTCGCCCTTCGCCCAGCTGGCCTTGATCCTCAACCTGCACTGGCTGGCAATGCTGTTGTACGTGGATGCCTTCGTCAGCCCCAGTGGCACCGGCATGACGTATACCGCCACCACCGCGCGCATGATCTACGGCATGCAGCAGAACGGAACGGCCCCCAAGGTGCTGGGCAATATCCATCCGCGCTGGGGCGTGCCGCGGCCGGCGATGTGGTTGAACCTGGCGGTGTCGTTCCTGTTCCTGTTCTTCTTCCGAGGCTGGGGCACGCTGGCGGCGGTGATCTCGGTGGCCACCGTCATTTCGTACATGACCGGGCCGATCAGCGTGATGTCACTGCGCCGCACCGCGCCCAACCTGCATCGTCCGTTGCGGGTCATCGCGCTGCCGATACTGGCGGGTGTGGCGTTCGTGATGGCCACCGAGCTGCTGTACTGGGCACGCTGGCCGTTGACCGGTGAAATCATCCTGCTGATGGTTGTCGCCCTGCCTGTGTACATCTATTACCAGCGCAAGATTGGTTGGCATGATTTTTCCCGGCAGCTGAAAGGCGCGCTATGGCTGATCTGCTATCTGCCGTTGCTGGCATTGGTGTCGTGGGCGGGCAGCACGGCTTTCGGCGGTGCTGGTTACCTCAGCTATGGCTGGGACCTGCTGCTGGTCGCGGTGATCGGCGTCGTGTTCTATCTGTGGGGTGTCAACTCCGGCTGGCGCACGCCGTCGATGGATGTGGCCGAACAAGAGGCGCAAGCGCACGTCTGAGCATGGCAGCGAACCTCAACTGCAAGCGGCGGCGGTAGGGCGCAGTGGTTCCGGTCTTCGCACTGATCGCCGACAATGTCGCCCTCCTTTGCTGGAAGCGATGATGTCCATCTACCTGACACCGTTTGCACGTACCCGTTTGTTTCCGCGCACGCCGCGTGCCAATACCATCCAGGACTGCAGTGCCGAGGAGTTCGAGCAGCACTTGAACACGCATGCTGCCGACAAGATACTCGATGGCTATGCGCCGTTCTGCAAATTGCATGTCTACAGGAACTGGACCAGCACCCGCTGCCTGACCGTTCCGGTCACCGAGCAGAACCGGCATCTGCTGCGTTCGGGCTACGAGGCACGCAGCCGCGAGGAGTTGCCGGTATTGGTGCGCTGGTTTGAAGGTGTGGAGCCGGCGGTTGCCAACTATCTGGTAGTCATCCTCTACAGTCGCGAGCAGCTGGAGAAGGAAGGCTCGCCGATCGAAGCCGACTGGGGCGTCGTCGGTTGCCTGTATACCGCCACGGCTGAAGAAATCCCGATGGCGCCCATCACCATGATGCGCAATGCACTGGGTGTGGAAGAGGGCGGTTCCGGTGTGCCGGTCGATCGTGCCGCCTATGCCCGTGCCGTGGAATTCTGGGGCGCCAATGCAAACTGGCGTTGATCCGGTGCCGCTCAGCACGAAGCTGGGCGGCATGTTCGCAATCAGTCGCTGGCATCTCGTGCTGGCGCTGCTGGTGTTCGCTGTCGAGGTGATCATCGCCACGCGCCTGCCGCATGTGTCGTGGATACGTGCCTATCTCGGCGATGTGCTGGTGGTGATCCTGCTCTACGCAATGATCCGCAGTGTGCTGCGTATAAATGATTACCTGGTTCTGCTGCTGGTGTTCGTGTTCGCCTGTGGCATCGAGTTTGCGCAGTACTTCCATGTCGCAGAGCGTCTGGGTTACGTGCGTGGCGATGTGATGTACACGATCATTGGCAATACATTTTCGTGGGGCGACATTGTCTGTTACGCAGCAGGTTGCATGGCAACCGGCCTCATGGTGACGCTATTGCGCGTGTTTCGACGCATTCAGCGGTAAATCGCGGTGCGCTGCACGTCTGCACGAAATCACTGTAGATGCGTCTTTAACAAGCCTTAACAGCTGTTCGCGTAAAATACGCCGGCTCAGCATCATTCAGCGATTACGCACAGGCACCCTGCCTGTTGATGCTTGGACAGCCGGCACTACGCCTTTACCGGGATGATCCCGGTTTTTTCTGTCCCCGACCGTTCCCGTGGCCTTGCCGCGGGGCATTCCTTCGTGCGCATTACGGCCTGCGCGAACTCATGCAAGCCAAGGCCAAGCACGCAATCAACTCAGTAACGGGAGGACTGGTCCTGTCATGTCTACAGGTGAATCCACTATCCGCAATGAGCCGCTGCAAATCGAAGACATCACCGTCATCGATAAGGCAAAAGTAAAAAAAGCAGTCACCGCCGCCGCATTGGGTAATGCGATGGAGTGGTTTGACTTTGGTGTTTACGGCTTTGTCGCCTATGCCTTGGGCAAGGTGTTTTTCCCGGAAGCGTCGCCCAGCGTGCAGACCATCGCTGCGCTCGCAACGTTCTCGGTGCCGTTCCTGGTGCGTCCGCTGGGTGGCGTGTTTTTTGGGGTCATGGGGGACAAATTCGGCCGGCAGAAAGTGCTGTCGGCGACCATCATCCTGATGGCAGTCAGTACCTTCTGCATCGGCTTGATTCCATCGTACGAAAGCATTGGCATACTCGCGCCGATCCTGTTGCTGCTATGCAAACTGGCGCAGGGTTTCTCTGTTGGTGGCGAGTACACCGGTGCCGCGGTATTCGTTGCCGAGTTCGCACCGGACCGGCGACGGGGCTTCCTCAGCAGCTGGCTGGATTTCGGTTCGATCATCGGCTTTGTCTCCGGCGCAGGCGTGGTGGTATTGCTGAGCAGCATCGTTGGCGAAGCGCAGTTCCTTGAGTGGGGCTGGCGCATTCCGTTCTTCCTTGCTGCTCCGTTGGGCTTGATTGGCCTGTACCTGCGTCACGCAGCGGAGGAAACGCCGGCTTTCACCGAGCAGCTCGAGCGCATGGAGAAAGACGACCAGGACGCAGTCGGCAGCGCACCGCGGATCTCCTTCAAGGAGATCGTGACCAAATACTGGCGTTCGCTGCTGGTCTGCGTCGGTATCGTGCTGGTCACCAACGTCACGTACTACATGTTGCTGACGTACATGCCTACCTACCTGTCGCACAACCTGCATTACTCCGAAGACCACGGCGTACTGATCATCATCGTGGTGATGGTGGGCATGTTGTTTGTGCAGCCGTTTGTTGGCATGGCCAGTGATCGTATCGGCCGCCGGCCATTCATCGCCGCCGGTAGCCTTGGTTTGTTGGTTGCCGCGATCCCGGCCTTCCACCTGATCACCAGCGGCAATACCGGTTGGATCTTCGTCGGCCTGTTGTTGCTGGCGGTGCTGCTGAACTGCCTGATCGGTGTGATGGCAGCGACCCTGCCGGCGATGTTCCCGACGCGCGTGCGTTACAGCGCGCTGGCCAGCGCGTTCAACATCTCGGTGATCATCGCCGGTGTAACCCCGACGCTTGCGGCATGGCTGGTGGAATCCACTGGCGACCTGATGATGCCGGCGTACTACCTGATGGTGGTGGCGCTGATTGGCCTGGTAACTGCGTACTTCATGCATGAGACCGCCAACAAGCCGATGCGTGGCGATACGCCCAATGCAGGCAGCCGCCGCGAAGCGCGGGAGTTGCTGCAGGAGGCTTACGATCACATCGAAGCCAGCGTCGAAGAGCTTGATGGCGAGATCAATGACCTGCAGATGAAGCTGTCAGAGCTGGAGCGCCGCAAGCAGGGCCTGGTGGACCGGCACCCGGACCTGGCCTGAATCAAGGTGCCTGCGTCGCGGCTGGTGACGCTCAGGGGTAAGATCGGCATCGCATCGCATGCCCTGCCGATCTCATCGTGCTGGCGCCGGCGATGATGCTGACGCTTGCCGGATTTCGAACAGGACGGTGCATGGAGCGCAATGCCGTGATCTCGATGACAGGACAGCGCCTCCGGCGCCGCATCAGCTGCCTGGCGGTCGTCACCGTCCTGGCGTTCACGCAGATGGGCGGTACTGCTGTGCAGGCCAGGCCGGCGACGGCCCCTGTGGGCAGTGCCTGTATAGGACGATTTCTGATCGATGCGCTGGCGCTCCCTGCATCGCAATCGGATTACATCCATGCGGGCAAGCGCATCACCACGCGGCAGGGGCTGTCCCGCGCTGATTTCCAGCAGGTGCTGGCCACGCGCGAGGCCGGGTTGCGCGGCGCGCCACACCGCGCTGGGGGCGCCATGTGGGTGGGCAGCACCGATGTCGACGCGGATGCCGTGGTGCAGACATCCTGGCTCAGCGACAGCAGTCGTGCGGGCCAGCTGCAGGAGCTCTACATTTTCGAGCCCAGGCATCAGGTGATGTACCTGGTCAGCGGGAAGATGGATGCGACAAAGTCTGCGGCTGCGATCGAGAACCTTCGTGTCCTGCGTCCACGCATCCACTACAGGGATCCAGTGGCATTGCCGAACGGATCGGGATTCTGCATTGATTCGGGGCTCATCGATGGTGCGCGCATCAATAGCGAGGAGCTGACGGTTGCACTGCAGATCCCAGGCCACGCGGGTGCGCGGTCGAGTGTGATGTCGCGCGTGGTGGGCAGGGCAGACCTTGGGCTGCTGCGACGTGCAGCACTGCTGCCGGTTGGTATGCGACGGTTGCGCGCCAGCGGGCGCAGCGTGGCTGGGATGGCGGGAGAGGAATTGCTGGTCCGCGACGACGGCGGATACCGGTTTCTGTGGGAATTCCAGGGTGAGCCGGAGTCCTTGCAGCGCCCCTTTGTCTCGTTGCAAATGAGTACGGACTCAGCGTCGGTGTTCGCCACTGATGAAGATGCGCTGCAGGTGTGGGACCAGTTGCTGGGCAGCCTGCGCCTGCGACCGGCGGCGAACTAGGCGGGACTGCGACGTGGCGTGGCCGGATCAGCGGAACTGCAATGCAGGCGGGTGGCATTGAGCTGTGGGATGCGGCCGATGATGGCGACTGCATCCTTCCAATGATGTTCCAGCGCGGTATCGGTGATGGCCAGGAAGCAGGGAGGCGCGCTGTTGAAGCGGAATGCGATGCCACGTTCGGGCTCGAACTGGCGGGTGATGGTGGTCGGCGTGCGGCCGTTGCGCAGGTGCCAGACCAGTTCTTCGATCACGGTGTTCCAGGCCTCTACTTCAAGATCATCAATCCACTGCATGCGGGTGATTCCTGATCAGATGCTGCGCGTTGTCACACGGAACTTCCTCTGGCCTGCACCAGCGTGTTGCGTTACAGCTCCTGGCCAAACATCAGGCGGTGGCCGTCGATGGTGCGGACGCCGAATTCACGCATGCCCCAGGGTTTGTCGGCAAGTGCCTGGGTGAACTCGGCCCCGGCTGCGCGGTATTCCTGGAACAGGGCCGCAGCATCGGAGACTGTCACATAGCCATACCAGGCGTGGTCACCAAGCGCCTGCGGTGGAACGGCATCGCTGCATTCGCCCAGCATCACCCGGAAGCTGCCACGCGACATGAAGCTCCAGCCGGGTGCGGTGAAGTCCATCTGCAGGCCGAGCACAGAAGCGTAGTAGTCAGTGGACCTGGCAAGGTCCTGCACGGCGAGGGTGAAGCGCACATCAGTGAAGTCGCTCATCTCATTTCCTGCGGTGTGATGGCCGTCATCGTGTATTGATGCCGGTTGTGGGTCTGGCCTGGCGGCTTTGGTGTCCGATTCTGGCGGGCAGCGCTGCCATCGTGGGTGCAGCATGCAGTTCCTTCGTTGAGTGGAGCTTACATGAAGCAGCTGCAGGGAAAGGTTGTGATCATCACCGGAGCCAGTTCTGGCATCGGCCGCGCTGCAGCAATGCTGTTCGCCGCGGAAGGTGCGGCGCTTGTGCTGGGTGCGCGCCGCGCCGCCGAGTTGGATCGGCTGGTGGCGGAGATTGCCAGCGGCGGTGGCAACGCGGTTTGTCTGCCTGGCGATGTCTGCGAAGAAAGCTACGCAAAGGCCTTGGTCGCGTTGGCGCTGGACCAGTACGGTCGGCTGGACGTGGCCTTCAACAACGCAGGCATGATGGGGCCATTGGGGCCGACGCCGGAGCTGGCGCTGGCCGATTGGCAGCGCACGCTGGACACCAATCTCACAGCGATGTTCCTGGCTGCCAAGCACCAGGTGCCGGCAATGCTGCGCGGCGGCGCTGGCAGCCTGATATTTACCTCAACCTTCGTCGGCCATACGGTGGGCTTCGCCGGTGCCGCGGCCTATGCCGCCAGCAAGTCCGGGATCATCGGACTGACCCAGGCATTGGCCTCCGAGTTCGGACCGCAAGGTCTACGGGTGAATGCCTTGTTGCCTGGTGGCACCGATACACCGATGGCGCATGAAATGAATGGCTCACCGGAGGCGATGGCGCAGGTAGCGCGATTGCATGCACTGAAGCGTATCGCTGATCCACGCGAGTTGGCTGCGGCCGCGATGTTCCTGGCCTCGGACCAGTCTTCGTTCATGACCGGAGCGGCGATGCTGGTGGATGGTGGTGTCTCGATTCACCGCGGCTGACGTTCCGCGCGCATGCGAAGCGGGCGCCGTAGGGCGCCCGTTTGGTTTGCTTGCTACCCCGAACTGCAGGTTGCCGCTGAAGCGCACGAAGCTGCCTGCGTTGCCAATCAATGGACCGGAATGTGCAGCTCCATCTGCGAGGCTGGATCAAACGGATCGTCAAACCGGGCGTCGTAGCGTTCCAGGTCAACGCCTTGTTTTGCCTGTAGTCCGTGTTTGGCGAGCAGGTGATCGTGGATGGCATGGAAGCTGGCACTGATCTGCGGGGCGGTGCCGGTGTGGGTAAACACGGCATAGCGTTGTGCAGGAACCTGGAAGCGAACCATGCCATCCGGGATCGCCGCATCGTCCTGCACTTCGAAGCCGGTGATGTAGCGAACCGTGCCATCAGCCTGCGGTGCGCAGACACCGTAGCTGACGACGGGGTCGATCTTCCCGGCGACTTCATTTTCGCGCGGGATGAAGCGTTGCCAGAGCTCGGCGTAGCCGTCTTCACCGTCGCGGAAGATCGCCTCCATACCGATGACGGTGAAGGCTGGGCGCTCGAAGAGGGTGGGCTGCATGTCGGGATTCTTGTCAGAGAGGGGCTGGCGCGTTGCCGTCGCGTGTGGGGCTTGCTGCTGGTCTGTCAGCTTCCGCTCTGTGCCCGCTGGTAAGCGACCAGTGCGTTGGCATGGCCGTGGCCGATGTTGTGCTGTTCTTTCAGGAAGGCCACCTGCTCCATGTGCTTCTTGTCCTTGACCGTCTCCAGCAGCTGCAGCCAGTGCTTTACCGGCTTGCCGTAAGTCTTCTCGATGGACGGGAAATACGATGCCGGACCTTGGACTTTCTCGTTGCTGGTCATCTGCGTTTCCTGGAAAGAGGGGGGCTGGGCAATGATGCGGCAAAGGTCGCTTGTTGGCGACTCAGCTGTTGTCCGCCTGCAGGATCTCGGTGATGCGCGCCTTTGCTGCGTGAATGAAAGCGGTCAGTGGAGCGGCAGGCGAGGGGGGAGGGCTGTCGGTCGGGGCGAGATACTCCTGCCGTGCCTGCCTGACAACGGCGTGATGCTGCTCTGGCAGATGCTGCAGCAGCCACTCCGCGGCGACATCCTTCGGTGCGATGCCTCCGGTCTGTGCGCTATACCAGAGGCGTGCCAATGTGAGCACGATGTTTGCTTCCTCGCCGTGCCAGTCGTCTGCGGTGTTCCACAGCGTCAGGGTGTCAGCCAGTGCCCGCTGGAAGTCGCGCTCGGGCACGGGGGGAAGTAGTTCCATGAGGGCTGGGCCGTACAGGGCGATGCTGTGCTGTTGGGCCTTGGTCAGAAGGATGGCCAGGTCGGGGTCCTGCATGGGCGGTTCCAGTATGTCGGCCAGGATGTCCTGCCGCAGCCATTCGCCGAACTGCAGTTCGCGGCGTGCTGGGTGACGCCAGGGCACAACCTCAGCAAGGGCGATGAGCGTTGCTTCCAATGCACGCCGCGTCGGGTGCTGGCCGGGTGGGGCGGAGATGGGCAGTAGTGCGCGCTGCAGACTCCGCAACGTGGCGTCGTCCGGGTGGTTGGCCACGATCACCAGCAGGTCGATGTCGCTGCGTGGCTTCAAACCACCGTCGATCGCGGAGCCGTACAGGTAAATGGCGAGCAGGTTGGCTGCCAGCTGCTGCTGGATCACATCGCAGGCGAGGCTGGTTTGTTCGCTGATGGCATCGGGGACGTGCGGAGTCATGGAGGCGGCAGGCAATCGTGTAGATCCGATTGTGCCGCAAACAGAACGGGCGCCTTGCGGCGCCCGTTCTTTGCAAAGCCTGCCCTCACTCCAACCCTTCCAGCGTGCGCGAGAAGACTGTAGCGCCGAGCCATGCTCGGCAGGGGCGTTACCGGACCGGCTAAAAGCTGCCCTCACCCCAACCCCTCTCCCGTGAAAGGGAGAGGGGCTAAAGCAAAGCAAGGCAAAGCAAATCAGTAGCGGTAGTGGTCCGGCTTGAACGGGCCGTCGACCGGCACGCCGATGTAGTCGGCCTGTTCCTGGCTCAGGGTGGTCAGCTTGACGCCGATCTTCTCCAGGTGCAGACGGGCAACTTCTTCGTCCAGCTTCTTCGGCAGCAGGTACACCTTGTTCTCGTAGCTGTCCTTGTTCGCCCACAGGTCGATCTGTGCGAGCGTCTGGTTGGCGAACGAGTTGGACATCACGAAGCTCGGGTGGCCGGTGGCGCAGCCGAGGTTGACCAGGCGGCCTTCGGCCAGCAGGAAGATCGCGTTGCCGTTCGGGAAGATGTACTTGTCCACCTGCGGCTTGATGTTGACGTGCTGCACGCCCTTGTAGCCCACCAGTGCATCAACCTGGATTTCATTGTCGAAGTGACCGATGTTGCAGACGATGGCCTGGTCCTTCATCGCGCTCAGGTGCTCGATGCGGATGATGTCCTTGTTGCCGGTGGTGGTGACGTACAGGTCAGCACGGCCCAGTGTGGATTCGATGGTGTTGACCTCGAAGCCTTCCATCGCGGCCTGCAGGGCGCAGATCGGGTCGATCTCGGTGACCACCACGCGCGCGCCATAGGCACGCAGCGAAGCGGCGCAGCCCTTGCCGACGTCGCCGTAGCCGCAGACCACGGCAACCTTGCCGGCCAGCATCACGTCCATCGCGCGCTTCAGGCCATCGGCCAGCGACTCGCGGCAGCCGTAGAGGTTGTCGAACTTGCTCTTGGTGACCGAGTCGTTGACGTTGATCGCCGGGATCAGCAGGGTGCCGGCCTGGGCCAGCTGGTACAGGCGGTGCACGCCGGTGGTGGTCTCTTCGGAGACGCCCTTCCAATCCTTGACCACGCGGCCCCAGTAACCCGGGCGCTCGGTTGCAACGCGCTTGAGCAGGTTCTTGATGACCTGCTCTTCGTGCGAGGAAGCCGGCTCGTTGACCCAGTTGCTGCCGTTCTCGAGCTCATAGCCCTTGTGGATCAGCAGGGTGACGTCGCCACCGTCGTCGACCACCAGCTCCGGACCGGTCAGGGTTCCGTCGGCCAGGGTGAAGGTCAGCGCGTCCAGGGTGCAGTCCCAATATTCTTCCAGCGACTCGCCCTTCCAGGCGAACACCGGCGTGCCGGTGGCGGCAATCGCGGCGGCAGCGTGGTCCTGGGTCGAGAAGATGTTGCACGAAGCCCAACGCACGTTGGCGCCGATGTCCTTCAGGGTCTCGATCAGCACCGCGGTCTGGATGGTCATGTGCAGCGAGCCGGTCACGCGCACGCCCTTCAGCGGCAGCTCGGCCTGGTACTTGCGGCGGATCGACATCAGGCCCGGCATTTCGTGCTCGGCGATGTCCAGTTCCTTGCGGCCCCAGTCGGACAGCGAGATATCGCGGATCTTGTAATCACCTTCCTGCGAGAAGGTAGTGGCAACAGCGTTCATTCAGAGCTCCGGTGTGGTGCGAGCAGGCTCGCGTTCGCCGGGCGCCGTTGTTGCGTGAAAGCCGTCCGAGCCTGGCCGTTTGGGAAGTCCGTGCAAGAACACGGGCTGTAGTGGACGGGTCCACCCAACGGTCGCAGCGCCCCTCGGAACGGGCCGCCCAGTATATCGCGGTGACGTGCCCGCGCCGCGGGCCCAACCAACGGCAGGGGCCAGTGTCGATGGGGATTGTTAAGTTGGAGGATTGTTTTCGTCCAATAGGAATGCGCCATGAACCTGTCTCCCCACCGCCGTCGCCGCGCTTCGGCCGCCCTGGTGCTGTGCGCCGGCCTGCTGCTGGCGGTACCTCCGGTCATGGCGTTGACCCCGCCGCCGGCGCAGAAGGGCGCCCAGCAGGGCGAAGGCTACCGGCTGCCGTCGGCGGCGCTGCAGGCCGTGGTGGACGCCCCGCGCGCGCCCAGCCTGTACCTGTCGCCCAAGCGCGACCTGACTGCGCTGCTGCAGACCCCGGCGCTGCCGTCCATCGCCCAGGTGGCGGCCCCGGAACTGAAGCTGGCCGGCCTGCGCATCAATCCCAAGACCGTGTCCGATAGCCGCTTCTCGTTCGGCAGCAAGCTGTGGCTGGCGTCCACCAGTGATGGCAAGGAGCGCCAGATTGCCGGCCTGCCGCAGCCGCTGTCGGTGGCCTCGCTGGCCTGGTCGCCGGACCAGAAGTACCTGGCCTTCAACCAGCTGAATCCGGCCACCGGCAGCAATGAGCTGTGGTTGGTGGATGTGGAGACCGCCAGCGCGCGGCGGGTGGCCGAGCGCCTGAACAGCATCGTCGGCAACGGCTATGCGTGGCTGCCGGGCAGCGATGCGCTGCTGGTGATGCAGCGTCCCGCCGGGCAGGGCGAGCCGCCGCACGGCGACGGCGTCCCGACCGGGCCGGCGGTGCAGCAGACCGAGGCTGGGCAGGGCGTGCGCACCGTGCGCACCTATCAGGATCTGTTGAAGAACGAAGACGATGCGCGTCTGTTCGAGTACTACATGCAGGCACAGCCGGTGCGGGTGTCGATCAGCGGCGACAGCAAGCCGGTCGGCGCGGTGGGCATCTATCTGGGCCTGTCGGCCTCGCCAGATGGCAAGTACCTGCTGAGCCAGCGCGTACAGCGGCCGTTCTCCTATGCGGTGCCGGTCAGCCGTTTCCCGCGCAACATCGAAGTGCTGGATGCGCAGGGCAAGCTGGTGCACACGGTGGCGCGCCTGCCGCTGGTGGATGGCCTGCCGACCGGCAACGATGCAGTCCCCACCGGCGTGCGTTCGATCAGTTGGCGTGCTGACGCACCGGCCTCGCTGGTGTGGGCCGAAGCACAGGATGGCGGTGACCCGTCGCGTGAGGCCAAGGTGCGCGATGCGGTGCTGCTGCAGGCAGCGCCGTTCGACAAGCCGCCGGTGACGCTGGCGCAGCTGGGTTCGCGCTACGCGGGCGTTAGCTGGGCCAATGGCGAGTTGGCGCTGCTGGATGAGTACTGGTGGAAGAGCCGTCAGGTGAAACAGTGGAAGATTGCGCCGGATCATCTGGATCAGGCCGCAACGCTGCTGGTCCAGCGCTCGGAAGATGATCGCTACAGCGACCCGGGCGAGCCCTTGCTGCAGATGGATGACGGCGGCCGCTCGCGCCTGCAGCTGACCGCTGATGGCAAGGGCTTCTATCGCATTGGTGACGGCGCATCGGTTGAAGGTGATCGTCCGTTCCTGGACCGCGTTGACCTGGCCAGTGGCAAGAGCGAGCGCTTGTTCCACTCGCAGGCGCCGTACTACGAAATGCCGCTGGGCATCATCGAAGGCGAGGCGGGTCGCATCCTGACCTATCGCGAATCCAACGAGGTGCCGGCGAATCTGTATGCGCGTGGCCTGGCTGCTGACGCCAAGCCGGTTGAGCTGACCCACTTCGCCCATCCGCTGCCGCAGCTGCGTGGAGTGAAGAAGGAGCAGATCCGTTACAAGCGTGCCGACGGTGTTGAACTCACCGCCGACCTGCTGCTGCCGCCGGGCTATGACGCCAAGAAAGATGGCCCGCGTCCGCTGCTGATGTGGGCCTACCCGGCCGAGTTCAAATCTGCTGCCGATGCCAGCCAGGTCAGTGGTTCCAAGTACCGTTTCAATGCCATCAGCTATTGGGGCCCGCAGGCCTTCCTGGCCAAGGGTTATGTGGTGCTGAACAACCCGACCATGCCGATCGTTGGTGAAGGTGACACCGAGCCGAACGACACCTATGTGCAGCAGCTGGTCGCCAGCGCACAGGCTGCGGTGGATGAAGTGGTGAAGCGTGGCGTCGGCGACCGTGAGCGTATCGCGGTGGGCGGCCATTCCTATGGCGCCTTCATGACTGCGAACCTGTTGGCGCATACGCGTCTGTTCAAGGCGGGCATCGCGCGTTCGGGTGCGTACAACCGCACGCTGACGCCGTTCGGCTTCCAGGCCGAAGAGCGCAACTACTGGCAGGCGCAGGAGGTGTACCAGAAGATGTCGCCGTTCAATTACGCAGACAAGATCAAGGACCCGATCCTGTTCATCCACGGCGAGGACGACAACAACTCCGGCACCTTCCCGATCCAGAGCGAACGCATGTTCGCTGCGGTGAAGGGCTTGGGCGGCACCTCACGACTGGTGATGCTGCCGAACGAGTCGCATGCTTACCGCGCACGCGAATCGATCATGACCATGCTGGCCGAAAGCGAAGACTGGCTGGACCGTTGGTTGGGTGCAGAAGCCGGCAAGAAGCGCTGACGAACGACTCCCTCCCTTTTGCGCGCAGTGCAAAGGGGAGGGTAGGCTTTGGCCCTCCTGTAGTGCCGAGCCATGTTCGGCAGGGGCTCTACCGGTAATGCCTCATGCCGAGCATGGTTCGGCACTACAGGTGAAGCGCTGTTTCGTCATGTCCTCGAACTGACTGATCCGGCGTACCTTTCTGTCCAAAAGGACAGCTGCCAGACAACATTCAGATGCAACTGTTTCAGGTTTGGTGCACTGCAAAATTGTGCTGATTTTTGCGGTAGGCTTGACGGGTTTCCGCTCTCCAGGCTCTACGTCTTAGATGAACGAGTACCGCAGCAGCGTTGTCTTCGCCACCCCCGACCTGCCACTGCGCGACGATGTGCGTCGCCTCGGCACATTGGTTGGTGATCTGATCTCCGAACAGGTATCGCCCGGCTTCCTCGACGAGGTGGAAGACGTGCGCACGGCGGCGATTGCCCGCCGTGAAAGCCAGGCGCCGTTGGCTCCGCTCAGCGCGCAGTTGGCCGGGCGTTCGCCGCGCGATGCCGAAGCGCTGGTGCGCGCTTTCAGTACCTACTTCCAGGTGGTCAACATCGCCGAGCGCGTGCATCGCATCCGCCGCCGTCGTGACTACCAGCGCGCAGGCACCAAGCGCCCGCAGCCCGAAGGCCTGCATGACGCGCTGCTTGCGCTGAAGGCGCAGGGCGTGACGCCGGAAGAGCTGGCGCAGTGGTTGCCGCAGATCGACATCGAACCGGTGTTCACCGCGCACCCGACCGAAGCCGTGCGCCGCGCGCTGCTGGAAAAAGAACAACTGATGGTTGCCGCCTTGGTCGACAACCTCGATGGGCAACGCACGCCCGGCGAACAAGCTGCTGATGCCGCACGCTTCCGCATGGCCTTGACCGCATCGTGGCAGACCGCCGATTCCTCGCCGGTGCGGCCAACCGTGGACGATGAGCGCGAACATGTCGGTTTCTACCTGACCCGTGTGCTGTACCGAGTGATTCCTGTGTTCTACGAATCCTTGGAACAGGCCCTGCGCGACACCTGGGGTCGAACCCTGCCGTTGCCGCGCCTGTTGCGCTTTGGTACCTGGGTTGGCGGCGACATGGATGGCAATCCGAACGTGGACGCCGGCACCATCACCAATACCTTGAACGCGCAACGCAGTGCGGTGCTCGGTCTGTACCTGAAAGACATGGTGGCGCTGGCCAGCCTGCTCAGCCAATCGACCGAACTGGTTGGCGTCAGCGAGGAAGTGCAGGCGCGTGTGCAGGAGTACCAGCAACTGCTGCCGCAGGTGAAGTCGCGCCCGCGTCATGCCGACATGCCGTACCGCCTGCTCAACGACCGCATGCGCGCGCGCCTGCAGGCGACAGTGGAAGACGCTCCGGGGGCATATGCGTCACCGGAAGAATTCATCCACGACATCCAGCTGATTCTTGACAGCCTGGACGCCAACAAGGGCAAGCACGCCGGCTGGTTCTCTGTGCGGCGTCTACTGTGGCGCGTGCGCACCTTTGGTTTCCATCTTGCGCGTCTGGATGTGCGTCAGGAATCCAGTGTGCATTCGCGCGCGCTGGCCGAAGTGCTGGGTGGGCAAGATGCGTTCGACGCGTTGGACGATGCGGCGCGTGCGCAGTTGCTGTCACCGTACGCCGCAGGCACCGAAGTGCTGGCGCGCGGCGAGGACGAAGCCGGGCAGCGTCTGGACAAGGTGTTCGCTGCACTGGCTGACGCGCGCCGTCGTCACGGTGCCGATGCCTTGGGCAGCTACATCATCTCGATGGCGCACGACCGCGGCGACGTACTTGCGGTGCTGGCGCTTGCGCGGCGTGGTGGTCTGCTCGATGCGGATGGCGCAGTGCCTCTGGACATCGCGCCGTTGTTCGAGACCGTCGATGACCTGCAGCGAGGTACAGCGACGTTGCGTGATCTGCTTGCCGATCCGGTCTACCGCGCCCATTTGGCCGCGCGTGATGACGTGCAGATGGTGATGCTGGGCTATTCGGACAGCGGCAAGGACGGCGGCATCGCCGCCTCGCGCTGGGGCCTGCAGCATGCACAGGTCGAGCTGCTGGAAACGGCTGCGGAATTCGGCGTCAAACTGACCTTCTTCCACGGCCGTGGTGGTTCGATCAGTCGCGGTGGTACCAAGACCACCCATGCGGTGAACGCCTCGCCACGCGGCAGCATCGGTGGCCGCCTGCGCGTCACCGAGCAGGGCGAGGTGATCCATCGCAAGTACGGTATCCGTGCTTTGGCGTTGCGCTCGCTGGAGCAGTCCGCCGGCGCGGTATTGCGTGCCAGCTTGCGCCCGCGTGCCGAGGAGCCGCGCGAGGAGCAGTGGAAGCCGGTGATGGCGCTGGTCGCCGAAAAGAGTTCGGTGGCCTACCGCGCCTTTGTCGGCGACGGGCAGTTCATGAACTACTTCCGCCAGGCCACGCCGATCGACGTGATCGAGCGCATGACCCTGGGTTCACGCCCCTCACGGCGTCTGGGCCAGGATGCGGCGCTGAGCAATCTGCGCGCGATTCCGTGGGTGTTTGCCTGGAGCCAGGCGCGCGCGGTGATTCCGGGTTGGTTCGGCGTCGGCAGTGGCCTGCAAGCCGCCGCTGATGCAGGGCATGAACAGACCCTGCGAGAGATGGCGCACGACTGGCCGTTCTTCGAGACCTTCCTCGATGACATGTCGATGGTGCTGAGCAAGGGCGACATTCATATCGCTGAGCAGTTCTCCAAGCTGGCCGGCCCGCTGCACGAGCAGTTCTTCCCGCTGATCCGCGAGGAGCTGGCGTTGACCGCGCATTGGGTGAAGCGCTTGAGTGGCCAGCAGGAGTTGCTGGAGCAGGACCCGCGGCTGGCCTTGTCGATCCGCCTGCGCAATCCCTACATCGACCCGATCAGCATCCTGCAGGTGGACCTGCTGCAGCGCTGGCGCGCAAGTGATCGCCAGGACGAAGGTCTGCTGCGCGCGCTGGTGGCCTGTGTCAACGGCGTATCGCAAGGCGTGCAGAACACCGGTTGATGGCTTCTGCCCCCTCCCTCGCGCCGAAGGCGTAGGGGAGGGTTGGGGAGGGGTGGCTCTGCAGGCATTGCCGGCTTCGCGGCTCACGCCGCTCCCACAAAAGCCCTAGGCAGTCGGCACCGACAAATCCGCCTCACCCGAGGGATTGCTCTGCAACAGCTCCAGATGCCGCTGCTCCATCTCCTGGCGTAGTTGGCGGCGGATCTGCGCAGCGGCGAAGCGACGCTTCTCATCGCTGGTTTCCGGCTGCAGCGATGGCACCGGCGTCGGCCGGCCATCGTCGTCCACCGCCACCATGGTGAAGAAGCAGCTGTTGGCGTGGCGCACCGCGCCCTTGCGGATGTCCTCGGCAACGACCTTGATGCCGACTTCCATCGACGAGTTGCCGGTGTAGTTCACCGAAGCGAGGAAAGTGACAAGCTCGCCGACGGCAATCGGTTGGCGGAAGGTCACCTGGTCCACCGATAGCGTCACCACGTAGTTGCCGGCATAGCGACTGGCGCAGGCATAGGCGACCTGGTCGAGCAGGCGCAGGATCGCGCCGCCGTGGACCTTGCCGGAGAAGTTGGCCATCTCCGGCGACATCAGGACGGTCATCGACAGCTGGTGGGCTTTGTGTTCGCTCATGGCGGTTGCTGCGGTTGCGGGAAGAGCAGGCTACTCCAGCCAGCGTGCAAGCGATATCGACGGCCCCAACCGTAGTGGGGGGGGGGGGGGGGGGGGGCGGGGGGGGGGGGGGGGGAACGGCCAACCCCCGCGGCGCCGCCACACCAAAGATGAGTGGACTGGGTTGAAGGTAACCAAAA
>NZ_JBRREG010000086.1:0-21478 GCF_056760155.1 Stenotrophomonas sp. STEN022 | reverse complement strand
TTGTGGGAGCGGCGTCAGCCGCGAAGCTGGCGATGCTTGGCTACCGATGGGTATGTAATCTGAAGGTGCATGAGCTCTTGCGGCTTCGCCGCGCCCTCTCCTGCCTTCGGCATCCTCTCCCGCAAGGGGAGAGGAGAAAAGCCACAGCCAGAGCCACAGCCCTCAAAAGCAATCCAGCCAGCACACCCCGGGGGAGGTGCGGATGTGCTGGCCGGCTGCGGTCAGGCGTTGAAGTCCAGCACCACGCGCCCTTCAATCGCACCTGCGTGCATGCGCTTGAACACGTCGTTGATGTTCTCCAGCTTGTCGGTGCTCACCGTAGCGGCGACTTTGCCGTCGGCGGCGAATTGCAGCGATTCCTGCAGGTCCAGGCGGGTGCCGACGATCGAGCCACGTACGGTGATGCCATTGAGCACCATGCCGAAGATATCCAGCGGGAAGTCACCCGGCGGCAGGCCGTTGAGCGATACCGTACCGCCACGCCGCACCATGCCCAGCGCCTGTTCGAAGGCCTTGGGCGATACCGCTGTCACCAGCGCGCCATGTGCGCCGCCGATTTCCTTCTTCAGGAAGGCGGCCGGGTCGGTGTTGCGGGCATTGACGGTGATGCTGGCGCCCAGGCGCTTGGCCAGGGCCAGCTTGTTGTCGTCGATATCCACCGCGGCCACGTTCAAGCCCATCGCCTTGGCGTACTGCACCGCCATATGGCCGAGGCCGCCGATACCGGAAATCGCCACCCAGTCGCCGGGCTTGGTGTCGGTGACCTTCAAGCCCTTGTAGACGGTGACACCTGCGCACAGGATCGGCGCGATCTCGACGAAGCCCACTTCCTTGGGCAGCAGGCCGACGTAGTTGGCATTGGCCAACGCGTACTCGGCGAAACCACCGTTCACCGAATAGCCGCTGTTCTGCTGCGCTTCGCACAGGGTCTCCCAGCCGCCCAGGCAGTGCTCGCAATAACCGCAGGCCGAATACAGCCACGGAATGCCGACGCGGTCGCCTTCCTTGATGTGGGTAACGCCCGCACCGACGCCAACCACGTGGCCGACGCCTTCATGGCCGGGAATGAACGGGGGATTCGGCTTAACCGGCCAGTCGCCTTCAGCGGCGTGCAGGTCGGTATGGCAGACGCCACAGGCCTCGATCTTGACCAGGATGTCGCCTGCGGCCGGGCGCGGCACGGTTACTTCTTCAATCACCAGCGGCTTGCCGAATTCGCGGACCACGGCCGCCTTCATCGTCTTGTCCATCAATCGATCTCCTTTGCGGGGGATAAGTCCAGCTTGGCGCCAAGCCTGGCCTGGCGCCTTGATCCAGATCACGCCCGGCCAGTCGCAGCCGGGCTGATCCGGGCCTGGTTCAGAAGAAGCCCAGTTTTTTTGGCGAATAGCTGACCAGCAGGTTCTTGGTCTGCTGGTAATGGTCGAGCATCATCTTGTGGTTCTCGCGGCCGATGCCTGATTGCTTGTAACCACCGAACGCCGCGTGCGCGGGATAGGCGTGGTAACAGTTGGTCCACACCCGCCCGGCCTGTATCGCACGGCCCATGCGGTACAGGCGTGAAGCGTCGCGGCTCCACAGGCCGGCACCGAGGCCGTACAAGGTGTCGTTGGCGATCTCCAAGGCTTCCTCTTCGGTCTTGAAGGTGGTCACCGACACCACCGGCCCGAAGATTTCCTCCTGGAACACACGCATCTTGTTGTGGCCCTTGAACACCGTCGGCTTCACGTAGAAGCCATCGGCCAGGTCGCCGCCAAGCTGGTTCTGCTCGCCGCCGATCAGCACTTCGGCACCCTCGGCCTTGCCGATCTCGATGTAGGACAGGATCTTCTGCAGCTGCTCCTGTGAGGCCTGCGCACCAACCATGGTGTTGGGGTCCAGTGGATTGCCCTGCTTGATCGCCGCCACCCGTGCCAGCGCACGCTCCATGAACTTCTCGTAGATCGACTCCTGGATCAGCACCCGCGACGGACAGGTGCAGACCTCGCCCTGGTTGAAGGCGAACATCACGAAGCCTTCCACCGCCTTGTCGAGGAAATCATCGTCCTCGGCCATCACATCGGCGAAGAAGATGTTCGGCGATTTGCCGCCCAGCTCCAGCGTCACCGGGATCAGGTTCTGGCTGGCGTACTGCATGATCAGTCGGCCGGTGCTTGTCTCGCCGGTGAAGGCGATCTTGGAGATGCGCGGGCTGCTGGCCAGCGGCTTGCCGGCTTCCAGGCCGAAGCCGTTGACGATGTTGAGCACGCCCGGCGGCAGCAGGTCGCCGATCACTTCCATCAACACCAGGATCGAGGCCGGGGTCTGCTCGGCTGGCTTCAGCACCACGCAGTTGCCGGCGGCCAGTGCCGGTGCCAGCTTCCACGCCGCCATCAGCAGCGGGAAGTTCCACGGGATGATCTGCCCGACCACGCCCAGCGGTTCGTGGAAGTGATAGGCCACGGTGTCGTTGTCGATCTGTGACAGGCTGCCTTCCTGCGCACGCAAGGCACCGGCGAAGTAGCGGAAATGATCGGCCATCAACGGCACGTCGGCGTTGAGCGTCTCGCGGATCGGCTTGCCGTTGTCCCAGGTTTCGGCGTGGGCAATCAGCTCAAGGTTTTCCTCGATGCGATCAGCAATGCGGTTGAGGATGTTGGCGCGCTCGGTGGTCGAACGCTTGCCCCAGGCGTCTTTGGCGGCGTGCGCGGCATCCAGTGCCAGCTCCACGTCTTCAGCATTTGAGCGCGCCACCTGGGTGAACACCTTGCCGGTGACCGGCGTGGTGTTGTCGAAATACTGACCACTGCGCGGGGCCACCCATTCACCGCCGATGTAGTTGCCGTAGCGGGCTTTGAACAGGGACTGCGGGTCGGTGGCATGCGGTTTGGCGGACAGGACTGCGTTCATCTGTGGAATCTCCGGTTCGGCGGTGTGTGGGCCGCGTGTGTGGCGGTGGTTACAACAGGCGCAAGAGCGATGCCAAGTTCCGCCTGTTGCGTTGCGGCACGATGAAACGTCATTGATTACGGAGACGCGTTGATAGATTTGCTGCACTGCGAAACCACAGGTGATTGCAGCGCCCGCGCGGGTGTGGTGTTAATCGGAACAGTGGTTTGAACAGCTGTCGCAAAATGCGACACAGGAGCGCTCATGGCACTGGCACTGCAGCATCGCGTGGGCAATGCCCGCCGCTCGTTCTTCGAGCGCGGCACCACGCCCGTGGGCACCGTGCCCGACACCATCCTGCAGTCGTGGCGGCGCTGCCAGCGCAGCGGCCTGCTGGTGGATGCCGAACCTGCGCTGGAACCCCTGCCCGGCCACAACCTGCGTGAATTGCGCGAGCGTCATGAACGCCTATGGCGGCTGGCGCGCGCCGAGCTGGACGGACTGGCCGCACACACCGCCAGCACTGGCAGCATCGTGTTGCTGACCGATGAAAGTGGCTGGATACTCAACGCCGAAGGCAGCGCCGGCTTCCTCGACAAGGCCGGGCGCGTGGCCTTGATGCCGGGCGTGTGCTGGAGCGAATCGGCGGTGGGCACGAACGCGATCGGCACCGCGATCGTGGAAGGCCGCGCGGTGGAAGTGCGCGGTGGCGAACATTACTTCGCCCCGCACGGCATCCTCAGCTGCTCGGCCATGCCCATCCACGATCCGCACGGGCAATTGGCCGGCGTGCTCGACATCAGCGGCCCGGCCAGCGTGCAGCAGATGCATGCGATGGGCCTGGCGCGGTTGGCCGCCAACCGCATCGAGCACCGCTTTTTCGAGAACGGTATTGGCGACTGCGAACTGCTGCGCCTGCACCACGACCGCACCTTGCTGGGCACCGCAGGTGAAGCCGTGTTCGGCTTCCGCAATGGCCGCCTGGTCGCAGCGAATGGTGTAGGCCTGCATCTGTTCGGCCTGGAGCGTGGTGATATCGGCCGCGCATCGTATGAGGCCTTGTTCGAGATGCCGCTGTCGCGGATGCGCGATGAAGGCATGTTGCAGGATCGCAGCGGTCGCGTGCTGCATGGCCAGCTGGATGCGCCAGTACCTGCATCCCGCACGCGGTCAACCAGCGCCGCGCCACCGCTGTCACGGCCGACGCCAAGCCCGGTTGCCGCGCCCGCCGTCGTATTCGATGCAGGCCAGCGCGAACAGCTGCTGCGTGCCGGCCGCGTTCTGGAAGCAGGCCTGCCGGTGTTGCTGCAGGGCGAAACCGGCACCGGCAAGGAAGTGGCGGCACGCGCGCTGCACGCGCAGGGCAGCCGCAGCAGCAAGCCCTTCGTCGCGGTGAACTGTGCGGCGTTGCCAGAAGGTCTGATCGAAGCCGAACTGTTCGGTTACGAGGAAGGCGCCTTCACCGGCGCACGCCGACAAGGCAGCCATGGCCTGCTGCGGCAGGCGCAGGGCGGCGTCTTGTTCCTCGATGAAATCGGCGACATGCCGCTGGCCTTGCAGCCGCGATTACTGCGCGTATTGCAGGACCGGGAGCTGTCACCGTTGGGCGGCGGCAAGCCGGTCAAGCTGGATTTCATGCTGATCTGCGCCACCCATTGCGACCTGCAGCAGGCGATGGACGAAGGTCGTTTCCGTTCGGATCTGTACTACCGCATCGCCGATCACGTGATGCGGCTGTCGCCGCTGCGCGAGGCACAGGATCGCGCGCAGTTGCTGCAGGCGATGTGGCAGCCCCTGGCGCAGGGCCGTGTGTTGAGTGTGGACGCGGAGCATTCTTTGGTCGCGTATGACTGGCCGGGCAATCTGCGCCAGCTGGCAGCCTGTCTGCGCACCCTGGTGGCGCTGACCGAGCCGGGTGCGGTGATTGATAGGGAGCTGCTGCCGGAGTATCTGCATCAGGCTGCGCGACGCGTCGCTGCCTCGCCGGTGGTGGATGGCAGCCTGCAGGAACTGGCCCTGGATGTGATGCGGCAGACCTTGGCGGCCTGCGATGGCAATGTGAGTCTGGCGGCGAAAAGGCTTGGGGTTAACCGCAGTACCTTGTATCGGCGGTTGAAGCTCTAAAGCTGAGCAACAGCAACAGCAACAGCAACAGCACCCCTCCCCGGCCCTCCCCTGCGCGTTGCGCAAGGGAGGGGGTGGGTTTGTGCGGCCCGCGGCAAGAGCATCAATTGACGTCAAATCCTGGCTCCGCCATCGACGTGGGAAGCCCACTGTGTGCCAAAAGGAAGTCGACAAACGCGCGGACCCGCGATGGCAACATTCGTCCGTGCGGATAGATCAGGCTGACCGGACGCGAGCGACCGGCGAAGGGCTGCAATACCTCCATCAGCGATCCATCGTCCAGATCTCTCTCGGCCACGAACCTATAGGTCTGGAACAAGCCAGCTCCCGCACGGGCCAGGGTCAGACCGGCCAGCACGTCTTCCGAGCAGTGATAGTGACCGCTCAACAGGATCTCCCGGTCTTTGCCGTGCTCGTTGAACAGCCAGGGAATCTGCCGCCCGCTACTGGGGAGCGTGAACTGGATGCACTCATGTTGCTCCAGTTCCGCGAGGGTCTGGGGCTGCCCTGCCTGGCGAAGGTAGGCAGGGCTGGCAACGACGATGAGATCGGCGTCTTCCAGATGACGCGCGATCATCGTCGAGTCCGGCTGCGCACGAAAGCGGATCGCCACGTCGAAGTTCTCCTCGTGCATGTCGATGTTGCGGTTGCTTATGTGGGTATGGATCGTTATCAGCGGATAGCGCTTTCTGAAGGCCGGCAGCATGGGCAGTAGCCGGTGATGGCCATAAGTGGTGGGGGCGCTGATACGGATCGTGCCGCTGGGCTGGGTTTGCTCACCGGTTACCCGACGCTCGGCTTCTGTGAGCTGATTCAGCGCCATGCGGCAGTGCTCGAAATACTCCCTGCCCGATTCGGTGAGTCGGATGCTACGCGTGGAGCGTACAAACAGACGCACGCCCAAGCGCTTCTCCAACCGGGAGATTGAGCGGCTTACTGCCGCTGGGGTGACGCCGGCCGCATGGGCCGCGGCGGTAAAACTTCCAGCCTCACTGGTGATGCAGAACAGCTCGATGCTGCCCAGCAGGATGTCATCGAACTGGCGCTGCATATTGATTACACCATGTATCAGCAGAAGTGCCTGAGTCTACCTTTATCGCCCCTGGTGTCATCAATAAAGTGCGCTCCAACCGATGCGCGGTTTGTCTTCGCACGGCCCAAGTGTCGTTTCCAGCCGAACTTTATCGAGGATCATCATGAACAACGCCGACAACACCATCGTCATCACCGGCGCCACCAGCGGCATCGGCCTGGACTTGGCCGATGCCTTTTTGCGCGAGGGCTACAACGTAGTCGGCACAGGCCGCTCGCAGGAGCGCCTGGAGGCTGCAGCAAAAAAGCTGAATGGCGGCAACCGATTCTTGGGGGTCGAAGGTGATGTGGGTTTGCCAGACACTGCCCGCGACGTGTTCGCGCAGGCTATTGGCCGCTACGGCCATGTTGATGTGCTGGTGAACAACGCAGGAATTTTCGCGGTCAAGCCTTTCGTGGAGTTCACGCCTGAGGAGGTGGAGGAGCAGATAGCCACCAATCTCAAGGGCGTGCTTTACATGTCGCAGCAAGCGGCACGCCACATGGGTGAGCGAAAGCAGGGGCGCATCATCAACGTCACCGCCGCGCTGGCACTGCAGCCTCATGGTGCCGTGCCGGCGTTGTTGGCGGTAACCCTCAAAGGCGGAATAAACCAAGCTACACGCGCGCTGGCGCTGGAACTTGCTCCGCATGCGGTGACGGTGAATGCAGTTGCACCGGGTGTGACCGCCACGCCCATGCACCCGCTCGACAGTCACGCTGCGCTTGCCAGCATGCATCCGTTGGGTCGCATCGCGCGCACCGAGGAGATCGTGGCGGCAGTGCGTTATCTGGTCGGTGCCGGATTTGTGACTGGGACCATTCTGCCGGTGGATGGTGGATTCAGCGCCGGGCGCTGAGTGCAACCAACGCAAGCACAGGAGGCAACATGGAATACCTGGTGACAATGACAACCCGGGTTCCGGCGGGGACGTCGGAATTGGTGGTGGACGAAGTTCGCGCCCGTGAGGTGCAGCGTGCCGCTGAGTTGGCTGGGAGCGGGTACTTGCTGCGGCTGTGGCGGCCGCCACTGCGGTCAGGTGAGTGGCGTAGTCTGGGGCTGTTTTCTGCGCCGGATGAGGTTCAGTTGGAGCAGGTATTGGCTTCAATGCCACTGCGGATCTGGCGCAGCGACGCCGTGTTGCCGCTGTCGCCGCACCCCAACGACCCAGCCTCGATGGGAGCAGGTTCCACGCAGCGCGTGGGCAGCGAGTTCTTGATCACCATGACGGTTGTGGTGCCGCATGAAACGTCGCAGCAGCGGCTGCAGGAGGTGCTGGCGCTGGAAGCTGAGCGCGCGCGGGAGCTGGCGACACAGGGGCACTTGCGTCGGCTCTGGTTGCTGCCAGCAGAGCCAGGGAGGCAGCGCGCGCTTGGGCTCTGGCATGCGGGGAACGGCAACGAAATCACGGCAATTGTCGATGCATTGCCGCTACGCCCTTGGATGGAGGTGGAAATAACGCCATTGACGCCGCATCCAAGCGATCCTGCGGGCCATTGAGCTCGCCATTTACCAGTGAGGAAAGAATCATGCCTTTCGTCAGCATACGTATCACCCGCGAGGGCGTCACCGCCGAACAGAAGGCGCAGGTCATCCGCGAAGTGACCGAGACACTGGAGCGCGTACTGCACAAGCCGCCGGAGTGGACGCAGATCACGATCGAAGAGATCGACACCGATAATTGGGGTTTCGGTGGGCAAACAACTACGGCTTTGCGCAGCGGACGTGCGTCAGTGCCACCTCATGGTGATTGATGCCATCACCAAGGCTGGTTGAAGAAGATGTGGATAGGGTGCCCACAGCAGGAGTAGCGTGCCCGCGCCGAGTATTCGTTCGCAGAGGGAAACCTGCTGATTTCTGCATGGACTGTGAGACCCGCCCCTTCCTCTGGTACCGGTAAAGGAAGGGGCGGCGTCAGCACTTATTGCTGGCTCAGTCTCAAGACCAAGGTCAACCCGGCAACACCGCCGCAGCCCGCGCCAAGGCCTCGATCCCCGCCCAATCGCGCGCCTGCAGCAGCTCGCGCGTGGTCAACCACGAGCCACCCACGCACAGCACATTCGGCAGATGCAGGAACTGCGAGGCGGTCTGCGCGCTGATGCCACCGGTTGGGCAGAACCGCACATCCCCAAACGGGCCATTCCAGGCCGACAACATGCCTACGCCACCAGCCTGCACGGCCGGGAAGAACTTGAACGTATCCAGCCCATGCTCCAGGCCGCGCATCAGTTCGGATGAAGTCGCAACGCCGGGCAGGAACGGCAGATCGGTATCGCGCGCCGCCGCATAAAGCGTGTCGGTGGCACCCGGTGACACCGCAAAACGGCCACCCACCGACTTCAGCTTCTCCATCTGCGCCGGCGTCAGCACTGTGCCGGCACCGACCACCGCATCCGGCACGGCCTCGACCATGGCCTTGATCGCATCCATCGCGTTTGCGGTGCGCAGGGTGACTTCGATCACCGGCAGACCACCGTTGAACAAGGCCTGCGCGACCTGCACCGCATCGTCGACGTTGTCGGGAGTGAACACCGGAATCACCGGGGCCAGTTTGAGCACTGCGCGTACGCGCGGATCAGCGCCGGACATCGAACTTTCCTTCGCCCATCAGGGCCATGACGTCGGCTACGCCGACTGGGTTGAAATCACCGGGAATGGAGTGCTTCAGGCAGCCTGCGGCCAAGCCGAAACGGATCGTGGTTTCCGCATCCATGCCTTCGATCAGGCCGTGCAGCACGCCGGCTGCGAACGCGTCACCACCGCCGATGCGATCGACGATATCGGTCAGCTCTTCGGCTGGTGCCAATGCACGGGTGCCATCACGCCCAAGCAGCATCGCGCCCAGCGAATGGTGGCCGACGCTGTGCGCGGTGCGCTGCGTGCAGGCCATGTACTGCAGGCGTGGGAAGGCGGCGAATGCCATCGCTGCCGCGGCATCGACGCGCGCCTGCGGTTCGGGCTGGTTGAACTCGCCGCCCAGCACCACGCCGATGTCGCGGTAGTCGGCAAACACGATGTGTGCGCAGTCGAACAGGTCGCGCAGGATCGCCTTGGCATCGCCGCCCCAGCGTTCCCACAACTTGGGCCGGAAGTTGCCGTCGAAGGACACTTTGATGCCGCGCTCGTTGGCGGCGCGTGCGGCGGCCAGGGTCGCTTGTGCGGCTTCCAGGCCGAGCGCCGGGCTGACCCCGGACAGGTGCAGCCACTGCGCGCCCTGCAGCAGCGCAGGCCAGTCGTAGCTGTCGGCACGTGCGCTGGCGAAGGCCGAGTCGGCGCGGTCATAGACCACTTCGCTGGGCCGGTGGCCGGCGCCGGTGGTCAGGAAGTACAGGCCCATGCGGCCGTCGCTGCGGCGCACGCGCGAGGTGTCCACGCCGTGGCGGCGCAGCTCGCCAGCCACCGCCGCACCCAGCGGGTTGTCGGCGACCACGCTGATCATCGCCACGTTGTGGCCGAAGTGCGCCAACGACACGCCGACATTGGCCTCGGCACCGCCGGCATGCACGTCCAGGCTTGGGGACTGCAGCAGCAACTGGTTGCCGGGTGCGCCGAGGCGCAGCAGCAGTTCACCAAAACAGACAACACGGGGGGAAATCATCGCCATTCCTGTCTCCTCGTCGATCGGCGCGCATCATGGCATGGTTGATTGACTATCGGTGTCATTCGGTCGCCACTGTCCCTTCGACTGCCCGTGTTACCGTCCTCCAATGTCCTTCAGACAATGGTTTCCGCCCTGTTTGCTCCCTGTTGCAGTGCAAGATGCTCCCTCTTCACGCAGCTGCTACTTTCCGTTTTGACCAGCGGTGTCATCCGACGAAAAGCACAAGCCGGAGCCACTGCATCGAATGCAAACCTTGGAGAGGGGAAGCACATGAATCCACGTAACTCGCAGAAAAAGACACCGGTTACCTTGCTCGCGTTGGGGATCAGCTTGGCCCTGCAGGCTGGCGTTGCCATGGCCCAGGATGCCGCTGCGCCGGCCACCGGCGGCACCGCCGCCACCGAACTGGATGCAGTCACCGTCACCGGCTACCGCGCCAGCGTGGAGAAGGCGCTGGACATCAAGCGCGGCGAAGCCGGCGTGGTCGATGCCATCGTCGCCGAGGACATCGGCAAGTTCCCGGACAGCAATCTGGCCGAGTCGCTGCAGCGCATTCCTGGTGTGGTGATCACCCGTGATGGCGGCGAAGGCCGCAATATCTCGGTGCGTGGCCTGGGCCCGGACTTCACCCGCGTGCGTATCAACGGTCTGGAAGCACTGAGCACGGTCGGCAGCAGTGACGGCCAGGGCGGCACCAACCGCGGCCGTGGTTTCGACTTCAACGTATTCGCTGCCGATCTGTTCACCCAGCTGGTCGCGCGCAAGACCGCCTCGGCCGATGTGGATGAGGGCTCGCTGGGCGCCACCGTCGACCTGCGCACCGGCCGTCCGTTCGACTATGACGGCCTGACCATCGTCAGCAACGTGCAGGCGTCCTACAACGATGCCTCGCAGTCGGCGATGCCGCGTTTTGCCGGTTTGATCGCCAACAGCTGGGCCGATGGCAAGTTTGGTGCGTTGTTCTCGGTGGCCTACTCCGAACGCGAAACCGTCGAAGAAGGCAGTGGCACCGTGCGTTGGGCCAATGCGCTTGCCAACACCCCCACCAACACCGCCAATCCGAACGGTGTCGGCTTCGCCGGTTGCTCCACTGGCACCGCGCCCTTCCCCGGCGTCTGCAGCGACAAGGTCTACACGCCGCGCTTCCCGCGCTACACGCTGATCGAGCATGACCAGAAGCGTCTGGGTGTTACCGGCGCGCTGCAGTTCAAGCCCAGCGACCGCACCAGCTTCAACCTGGACATGCTGTACTCCAAGATCGACGCCAAGCGTGATGAGAAGTACATCGAAGCCAATGGCCTGAGCAAGACCGGTACGGCTGGCAAGGCGCAGACCGTGGTCACCGATGGCGTGATCGAGAACGGCGCGCTGGTCTACGCAAAGATGGACAACGTGGACATCCGCGCGGAAAACCGCCACGACGAATGGACCACCGATTTCTACCAGCTCAGCCTCGATGGTGAGCACCGACTGACCGACAACTTCACCATCACCGGCAAGATCGGTACGTCCAAGTCCAAGCATGAAAACCCGATCCAGGCGACCATCATGATGGACAAGCTGGATGTGGATGGTTACAGCTACGATTACCGCGGCAATGCCAACAAGCCGGTGTTCAATTACGGTGTAAGCCCGACCGACCCCAACGGCTGGACGCTGTCCACCATTCGCCTGCGCCAGAACTACGTGACCAACGAGTTCCACAATGGTCAGCTCGATTTCTCCTGGGTGATGGGCCCGTCCTTCACCCTGGACGGCGGCATCCAGGCCAAGAACTACAGCTTCGACTCGATGGAACGTCGCCGCAAAGCGACTGAAACTGACGTCCCCAATTTCAGCACCGGCAACAAGCTGGTACCTGCTGACATGACTGAGATCGCCAGTCTCGGTGGCATGTCGGGCTCGCCCGGCAAGTGGGTGGTTCCGAACTTCGGCGCGATTGCCGACCAGTTCGGCATCTTCAGCAATCAGGGCACCTTTGCCGTTGCCGACTACGCACCCAGCATCCGTGGTGTGGAGGAGCAGGACCGCAGCGGCTGGTTGATGGGTCGCTTCTCCACCGAACTGGGCTCGATTCCGGTGTCCGGCAACATCGGTGCACGCTACGTCAAGACCAAGCAGACCTCGCACGGCATCGCCACCGGTTCCGGCACGCCGGTCGTGGCGACCGCAACGCGTGAGTACAACGACTTCCTGCCGTCGCTGAACCTGGTTGCGGAAATCACGCCTGACTTCCTGATCCGCTTGGGTGCGGCCAAGGTGATGTCACGTCCGGGTCTTGGCAGCCTGACCCCGGGCGTCACCGTCAGCGTCAGCGGTAGTGCCAAGACGGTGAGCGCGGGCAACCCCGACCTGGAACCGATCCGCGCCAAGACCGTGGATCTGGGCTTCGAGTGGTACTTCAACGAAGGTGCCATGCTCGGTGTCGGCCTGTTCTACAAGGATATCGGCAGCTTCATCCAGAACACCCGCGAGAGCCGTGTCTATTCGGAAAGCGGCCTGCCGGCCAGCTTGCTGGCAGGTACGACTGCCAGCCCGGATGACACCTTCGTGTTCTCGCTGCCGGTCAATACGCCGGGCGGTGACCTGACCGGTGTCGAGTTCAACTACACCCAGCCCTTCACCTTCCTGCCGGGCAAGTGGTCCAACCTTGGTGCGCAGTTCAACTACACCTATGTGGAATCGAAGGTGCAGTACATCACCAGCAGCGGCGCGCTTGCACAGAAGACCGATCTGACCGGCCTGTCGCGCAACTCCTGGAACACGACCTTGTTCTACGAAGGTGAGCGTTGGTCCGGCCGTGTTTCGGCGACCAACCGCGACGACTACCTGATCCAGGTGCCGGGCACCGAAAAGGGCTTCGACAGCGCAGGTCTTGGCGTGCACGGCCAGAGCGGCACCACTTTCGTTGATGCGTCCATCCACTACCGCATCAGCGACCAGCTGGAGATCAGCCTGGAAGGTGCCAACCTGACCAACGAAGCGCAGGAATCGTGGGTGGCCAACCCGTCGGTATCGCTGCCGCTGGAATACAGCGAGACCGGCCGCCAGTTCACCCTGGGCCTGCGTTACAAGTTCTGATAGACGCACTTTGGCAGGGGTCGGATCGCATTCTCTCCGCAGATCCGCCCCTGCTTTTTCATCCTCCGCAGGCCATGGTCATGCCATGGCCTGACGGCTGTCCACGTGCGGCCGCAACGGCCCGACAGCACGTCTGAAGTACTCGCCAGGGATATCCCCACACCCCTTCCAGTTCGCTTGATTCCCCTTCCGGGGAAGGAGCCCACCGCATGGATCGTAAGCGTCGTTTTGGAAAGACACCGGTTACCTTGTTGGCAACCGCCATTGCTTCGGTATTGACCGCTCCCATCGCCTTCGCCCAGTCCGCACCGGCGGCCGCCGAGGCCACCCAGCTGGATGCAGTGAACGTCACTGGCTACCGCCAGAGCCTGCAGAAGTCGCTGGACGAAAAGCGTTACACCACCGAACAGGTGGACGCGATCTTCGCCGAGGACATCGGCAAATTCCCCGACCAGAATCTTGCCGAGTCGCTGCAGCGCATCGCCGGCGTATCGATTGATCGCGAAGGCGGCGAAGGCCAGCGCATCTCGATCCGAGGCCTGGGCGCGGACTTCACCCGCGTGCGCCTCAACGGCCTGGAAGCATTGGCCACCGCCGGCAACGGCAGCAGCGGCGTCAACCGCAGCCGCGGCTTCGATTTCAATACCTTCGCCTCCGAGCTCTTCAGCCAGGTCAAGGTCAACAAGACCCAGTCGGCGCAGATGGACGAAGGTTCGCTGGGTTCAACCGTCGATCTGCGTGGCTCGCGACCGTTTGATTTCGCCGGTTTCCAGGCCTCGGCATCGGCGCAGGCCGGTTACGGCGAGCTGTCGGAAAAGTTTGATCCGCGTTTCTCCGGCCTGATCAGCAACACCTGGGCCGATGGCCGCTTCGGCGCCTTGCTGTCGGGCTCGTACAGCAAGCGCACTGTCTACGAGGAAGGCTATAACCCGGTGCGTTGGGAACACGGCAACCACCGCAACTCCAACCAGTCCACCGCCGCCAACAACGGCACCTACGGCTTCTGTACGCCGGTGGGCTATAACCCGCAGACGCCGCGCAACCCGGCGTCGAATGAAACCCCGGCCGGCAGCGGCAGCCAGGCCAACCAGGACCGCAACAACGGCTGGGGCAGCTATGGCATCAGCGCCACCCATTGCGGCAACGGCCTGCCGCGCCCGGCCAATACGCCGGAGAACATCGCCGCCTACGAGACCGCGACCAATGCCTGGATTCCCCGCTATCCGCGCTATGTCCGCACCGCGCATGAAATCGAGCGTCTGGGCGTAACCGGCGCGTTCCAGTTCCGCGTCTCCGATGACACCTTGCTCAGCTTCGATGCGATGTACTCGAAGCTGGACAAGGACCAGCGCGAAGATTCCATCGGCGCCAACCTGCACCGTGCCGCCAACCTCGGTGGCAAGACCCAGATCGTGGTGCGCGAGGCCGAGGTGGATGCGCAGAACCGGCTGATCTACGGCGTGTTCGACAACGTCGACTTCCGCACCGAGTCCAGCCTGATCGAGGAATCGACCACCTTCCAGCAGTACAGCTTGAACCTCGAGCATCACTTCAACGATGCGGTGAAGATGGAGGCCGTGCTCGGTCACTCCAGCTCGGACTATGAACGCCCGGTGTTCTCGCTGGTGAGCTTCGACAACAGCAATGTCGATGGCTTCGTGATGGACATGCGCAACGGCGGCGACATGCCGAACATGACCCTGCCGTTCGCCCTGAACGACCCGGCGGCATGGTCGTGGCTGGGCTACGGTGCGGTGCCGGTCAACAGCAACGGCACCGCGCGCGGCAGCAACATCAGCGAAGTGCGCTTGAACCCGAGCTACGTCAACAACGCCTTCGACACCGCCAAGATCGACCTGCAGTTCAACATCAACCCGACCTTCACCTTGCGTACCGGCCTTGCCTACAAGGACTACGACATGGAGTCGGAGGAATACCGCCACATCAGCTACGGCCGCCTGGCCCAGGCCCTGCCGGCAGGTGTCACTGTCGGTGACCTGAGCACCACGCTGACCGGCTTCGGCAAGAACCTGTCCGGCAATGTGCCGAACGGTTGGTTGATACCGGACTTCGGCAAGATCGCTGAACTGCTCAACATCAACTGCAACTGCGACACGGGCGTGCAGGGCGGTGATTACCGTCTGGCCGGCGTCGGTCACTTCGGTGCTTCCAACAACAACTTCGAGGTCAACGAGCGCAGCCTCGGCGGCTACCTGCAGTTGGACTTCAACACCGAGCTGTGGGACCGCGCCTTCCGCGGCAATCTCGGCGTGCGCGTGGTCAACACCCAGATCAGCGCTTCGGGCTGGGCGCCGTGCAACGCAGCTGCATCAGGCAACAACTCGGCCAACTGCGAATCGTTCTTTGGTGTGGCCAGCGCGACGGCTGCCGCCGGTGAACGCTCGCTGGTGCGCTCGGTGGTCAATCACAGCTACCAGGACGTGCTGCCGTCGCTGAACCTCGCCTGGGACGTGGCCGAGAATGTGGTGCTGCGTTTCGGCGCGGCCAAGACCATGGCACGACCGACGCTTGCCTACCTGTCACCCAGCGTCAGCGGTGGCCCCACCGGTTACTTCGATGACGGCCGCGTGTTCGCGATCAACCTTGGCAATCCCAAGCTCGATCCGTTCCGCTCGACCAACTACGACCTGAGCGCGGAGTGGTACTTCGGTGACGGCGGCCTGCTGTCGGCGGCACTGTTCTACAAGGACATCGACAGCTATGTGCAGCGCACCCGACTGCTGACCACCTGGGGCGACATGGGCTACTCGCTGGACCTGCTGCCGGCGGGCTTCACCGCCGACACCGTGTTCAACGTGCAGAGCTACTACAACACCCCGGGCGGCCCGCTGAAGGGCTACGAGTTGAGCTACCAGCAGCCGTTTACCTTCCTGCCAGGCATCTGGAGCAAGTTCGGCATCCAGCTCAACTACACGCATGTCGAGTCGAGCATCAAATACATGTTCAGCTCGGCCGGCAACAGCAATACCAGCATCACCACCACCTTCACCGACAACGACCTGGTCAACCTGTCGCCGAACTCGTACAACGCCACTTTGTACTATGACGATGGCAAGTTCAGCGCCCGTGTTTCCACCAGCTACCGCGACGGCTACATCGGCGAGATCCTCAGCCAGGAAAGCGTCTGGGACCTGGACGGCAACCAGTTCGCAACGCCGGATGTGACCGGCAAGAACAGCGTGCGCAACGTCGACTTCAACATGTCGTACAAGGTCAACAAGAAGTTGTCGCTGACCTTCGAGGCGATCAACCTGCTTGATACGCCGGACCAGCGCTACGTGGACTCGGCACGGCAGATGGCCGACCGCTACACCGTGACCGGTCGCCAGTACTACGTCGGCGCGCGCTACAAGTTCTGAGATGGCGTGCGCGCAAAGCCAATGCAGTAACACCGGGATGCCAGCACGCTGGCGTCCCGGTGCATGCAGGAGGATGCGATGAGGCGTTTGTGGTTATCGGCCGCGCTGTTGATCAGCGCGGGCTGGAGCTCTGCAGCGGCGCAGGCGGCCGCGCCGCACACCGAGCCCGAAGCCGAGAACATGCTGCTGCTGCAGACCGCTTCCGGCGGTTGGTCCAAGCAGTACCAGGGCAAGGCGGTCGACTACGAGCATGTGTTCAGCGCCGACGAGCGCGCGGCGTTGCAGGCCCCGGATCGGCTGGATGACGCCAATATCGACAACAAGTCGACCACGCGCGAGATCCGCCACCTGCTGCAGGCCTGGAAAGACACCGGCAACGCGGCATACCTGGGCGCCGCACGGCGCGGCGTGGATTATCTGCTGGCCGCGCAGTACGCCAATGGCGGCTGGCCGCAGTACTACCCGGAGCGCTCGTTGTACCGGCACCAGATCACCTTCAACGACGACGCGATGACCCGCGTGCTGGACCTGCTGCAGGACATCGCCGAGGGCGCACCTGCGGTCACGGGCCTGCCACCGGAATACGCAGGCAAGGCCAATGCCGCCTTGCAGCGCGGTTTGCAGAACGTGTTGGC
Organism: Stenotrophomonas sp. STEN022; assembly: GCF_056760155.1. Taxonomy (NCBI): domain Bacteria; kingdom Pseudomonadati; phylum Pseudomonadota; class Gammaproteobacteria; order Lysobacterales; family Lysobacteraceae; genus Stenotrophomonas; species Stenotrophomonas sp. STEN022. The sequence continues at coordinate 4,717 of NZ_JBRREG010000086.1, read as the reverse complement.
CACGCAGGTACGCATGGATGGCCGACTGTCCATCTGGGCCGCGCAATACGACGAGGTCAGCCTGCAACCGGCCAAGGCGCGTTCCTACGAGTTGCCATCGCTTGCCGTATCCGAGTCGGTAGGCGTGCTGCGGCTGTTGATGCGCCAGCCTGAGCCGAGCCCGCAGACCATCGAAGCCATCGAAGCCGGCCTGCAGTGGCTGCAGGCCAATGCCTTGCTGGACCTGGCGATGCGCAAGGTCGAGGCTCCGGAGCAGCCCAGTGGCAAGGACGTGCTTGTAGAACCTTTGGCAGGCGCACGGTTGTGGGCACGCTTCTACGATCTGCAACAGGGGCGGCCGATGTTCGTCAACCGCGAGGGCGAGCGTGTGGCGCGCTTCGCGGATATTCCGAACGAACGCCGGGTAGGTTATGCCTGGTATGGCGTGTGGCCGGAGCAGTTGCTGGAAAGGGAGTGGCCGAAGTGGGCGCAACGGCATGGGCGAGAGCAACCCTCTCCCCAACCCTTCTCTCGGAGGTAGATGGGCTAGCTGTTCCCTTCTCCCTCCGGGAGAAGGTGGCCCGAAGGGCCGAATGAGGGTGAGGGCGAAGCCCACGCAATCCTGCATTGCGGATGTGCTCGACCCTCTCCCCAACCCCCGCTCCGCGCCCCGGCCCTCGCGCCAGCGCAAGGGCGTTCGTAGTGGCGCGAACCTTTGGTTCGCGAGCGCCCTTTCTCACCCCGGAGGGAGAGGGGCTTAAGCAAGGCAGTCAACCGATTTGGAACGAGTTAGACAATGAACCAGAAAACCGTGTTGCGTCCCACCCATCTCGCCTGCGTGCTGGGCTTGTTGCTGGCGCCGATCAGCGCAGCCGCGCAATCGCCGGAGCTGCTGTTCCGCGTCTCGGCGGACAAGGGCTTTGTTGCTGACAGCGCACGCGGCGATGCCACGCCAAACTTCCAGGACAAGGTCAGCCTTGTCGACGATGGCGCGCATGGTCGTGCGATCCAATGGCAGGACGACGGCGTGCTGTCGTGGAATGCACCCGGCAACATCCAGGCCGAGCGCGGCACCCTGTCCTTCTTCTGGCGCTCGCGTTATGCGGTGGGCGAAGCACCGTTCGTGATCTTCCGCGTCGGCTACGCCGACCACAGCAGCTGGGACATGGCCTGGCTGCGCATTGACTGGAACGGGCACGGCTTCGATGCCTTCGTCACTGATGCCAACCTGGCTCGCACCCGCGTCTCGTTCAAGCTCGACAGGAATCCTTCGCCCGAGCAATGGCAGCACATCGCATTTGCCTGGGACGAGGACAAGGGCGTCAAGCTGTTCGTCGATGGACGTGAAGTCGCGCAGGCGGCAACCACCGGCGACTACGACGCAGCGCTGGACCAGCTCGGCCTCGCCGGACGGGTGATGGCGCCCTACCAGGTACAGAGCCGCTACAACTTCCTGCGTGGCAGTGACTTCGACGAGATCCGCGTCTATGACCGCATGCTCGATGCTGCCGGTGCGGCCGCGCTTGCCCGCAATGCCGAGCCGCGCAGCGCCGAAGGCGGCAGCGCCTCGCAGCGTGCCTGGTGGCACCGCTATGGCTGGGAGGGTTCCGCACCGCCGGCACTGAGCGCAGCGACCACAAGCATCCGCAAGGTCGAGTTCGCCGATGTAAAGGACAAGCTGCAGTGGATGTGGAAAGGCACCGATGGCATCGCCGAAACCACCTGGCCCGGCGTCTACAACCGTTCGCGCCTGCCCGGGCGCAATGATTACTTCCAGCTGCCGGACTGGAATACCTATGTGGAAGGTGGCCAGCAGCTGGACCTGACGGTTCCCGAAGGTGAACACATCAATCGCATCGAGATCCGCGGTGCCGCCTACGGTGAGTTGAAGGGCTCGGCCGGCACTCTGTTCAAGCGTCCGCAGGGCGTGGTGCGCAGCGTGGACACCTTCACCGACCAGATCGGTGGCACGCTGCACTTCCACAACACCGCGCAGGAAACCCCGATCCAGGAGATCTGGGGCTACCAGGTCAGCGACGCGGCCGAGCCGGAAGGCACGGTCAAGCAGCGCTACCAGATCGACAGCAGCGTATTGCCGGATTACACCAACATCGCCAGCCTGCGCGACTACATCGACGGCCGCTTCGCGCCGGATGAGCGCAGCACGGTGATGGCGCTGCCCAAGGGCGCAGGCTCGCGCAAGCGCGCTGCCGACAGCCTGCCGGCCAAGCCGATGCCGATCGTGCACGTGCTCATTCCGTCCGGCGTCGGCGATGCACCGGCCGCACAGCCACTGATCCGCAGCTGGGCGCACAGCTGGGAGAACATGTACGACGGCCTGGATGGCGTGGCGATCGATATCCCCGCATTGGACCTGCCGGCGACGCATGACGGTCTGATCCCGCTGAACATCCGCATCAAGGACCCGATCTGGCCGGCGCGCGACATGATCGATGTCTCGGTGTCGGTGAAGCCGGGTGAAGCACGCACGTTGTGGCTGGACCTGCGCGACCGCATCCTCACTGCCGACAGCCTGTGGATCTCGGTGGCCTCGGCTGCGCCCGGCTTCAATGCCGCATCGCTGGACGGCGCCGAAGTGCGCCTGGTGTTCAAGGAACGCAAGGAGGCGATCAAGCAGCACGTCGCCGATCGCTTCAACCAGGTGCGTGACAACTGGGGCTTCCTGGTCGAGGAGCACACCACCTCCAAGCGCCAGCGTTTGTACTCGCGCGTCTATGCCGATCTGAGTGATCTGCTGCGCGTCGATCCGGACCATGAACTGGGCCGCCTGTATTGGAATTACATCAGCTACAACAGCCAGGGCAAGCCAGCGTTCGAGCAGCCGCAGGCACCGAAGGGCGTGCCGCTATGGGCGTTCCGCCAGGTTGAAGACCTGAAGTACGTGCGTCGCTTTGTCGACTGGTGGATCGAGAACCGGCAGGTCGCTTACGGCGACTTCGGCGGCGGCATTTCCGATGACAGCGACCTGACCCAACAGTGGCCGGGACTGGCGCTGATGGGCGTGGAGCCCGAGCGCCTGAACCGCTCGCTGACGGCACTCTCCGACGCGGTTTACCGAAACGGCATGTTCTCCAACGGCCTGAGCACCATCGAGACCGATGAGCTGCACGCCTACGAGGAAGGCATCAACGCCAACAGCGCAATGCTCTACCTCAACTGGGGCGATCCGCTCACCGTCGAGCGCCTGATGGAGACGGTGAAGGCCTTCGAGGAGCGCATCATCCTGCGCAACCCACAGGGCAACCTGCTGTTCTCCAGCAACTGGTTTGGCGGCAACAAGGTTTATCGCGAGCCGAACTGGCAGTGGCAGAAACCGTATTCGTTCCCGGCGCTGCATCCGGCCTTCCTGATGGGCGAGTACAACGGCGATCCGACTGGCCGCAAGCTGGTCACCGGCTTGGCCGATGGTTATCTGGCCCACGCCTACAAAGACGACAAGGGCCGCTTCACCCTGCCCAACGAGATCAACTGGGCCACCGGCAAGACCCGTGGTGGCGAGTTGAACCAGGGCTCGGGCAGTGGCGATCTGATGCACACCTTCTGGGCTGCGTGGCGCTGGACTGGCGATGCCAAGTACCTGCAGGCGCTGGACTACCGCGTGGTGCGCGGCGGGCCGGGCGTGCTGTCCAACCTCGGCGAGAACTACGTCGATGTGCTGGGCAGGCAGCAGGACTGGGGCAAGCAGCTGGTGGCCGATGCCGACAAGGGTGGCAGCGGCTTTGCCGCGATCAGCGCATGGCAGCAGACCGGTGACAAGAAGTACCTGGAAGCGCTGCACGCCGACGGCATCCAGGCCAAGGCGCAGCGCGAGTACATGAACACCGAAGGCCACTGGTGGAGCGATCGCGTCGAAGCCCCGAGCGAGTTCCTGCAGCGCCTGCGCCTGGGCGGCATTGGTTTGAAGCGCAATCAGAGCTGGCCGGGGCATACGGTGAGTTGGCAGTTCGCCCAGCCTGATGGTGCCGAGCAGGTCGCCTTGCTGGTGCATGCGCCGTCACGTGAGCGCTTCAAGGTGATCGCCTACAACCTGGGTAACACGCCGCTGGACGCGACCATGACCGGCTGGAACATCGCCGCCGGCACCTGGCGGATCCGCAGTGGCATGGACCGTGATGGCGATGATGTGATCGACGGCAAGGCGGAGGTGCGCGAGGTGATGCTGGAGAAGAGCGCGAGCACGCAGCTGCGGTTTGTGCCAAAGCAGAACCAGGTATTCGAGTTCGAGCTGGTGACGCCGGGTACGCCGGTGGAAACGCGCGCGGACCTGGGCATTGGCCGTGGCGACCTGAAGATCGAGGGTGAGCGTGTGCAGTTGACCGTGCACAGCCTTGGGCATGTCGGGACTGGTGCTGGTTATGCGGTGCTGGAAGATGCGCGCGGTCGTGAGGTTGCTCGGGTTGCGGTGCCTGCCTTGGAAGCGCCGTTGGATCTGTCGCCGCGGATGGCGACGGTGGAGCTGCAGATGCCGGCCGGGTTCAAGCGCGAGGGCGCGAGTGTGCGGGTTGGTTTGGACGATGATGGGGCTGAGGTGACCAAGCTCAACAACCGCTTGCCGCTGCAGTGATTGTTCAAGTCCCTCTCCCGAAGGGAGGGACTTTGCTGACTGTAGTGGGGGGGGGGGGGCGGGCGGCGGGGCCGGCGGGGGGGGCCCCGCGCCGCCGGGGGGGGGGGGGGCGGGGGGGGGGGGGGGGGGGGGGGGGGGGGGTGAGGGGGCGGC
>NZ_JBRREG010000085.1:0-23186 GCF_056760155.1 Stenotrophomonas sp. STEN022 | reverse complement strand
AAGCCACAGTTGTTGCCGAAGCAGCGGTAAACGCCATACCGGCCGAAGAGAATCTCCGGCGCGGATGCATTGTCAGCTTCGCGGCTTACGCCGCTCCCACAAAAGCTGCAACGCCTGCGCGGCCTGACGCTTACAGAATCCGGTAAACCCGCGCCTTCGGCAGGTCTTCGTCCACCTGCAGGAACCAGCGCCCGGCGATGCCCGGAATCACTTCGATTTCCGGCGACTGCAAGGCAGCGCGCAGGCGCATCTGGCCTTTGAGCACCTTCCATTGCTGGCCGTTCGCCAGCACGAACACCGTGCCCGGCTCCCAGCCTTCGACTGTTCCCTGCACGCTGCTATGCACCGGCCCTTCTTCCAGGCCGATCTGCATGGGTGCCGGTGTGGGCGTGGCGGCCGCTGGCGCTGGTGATGGTGCTGCTTCGCTGAGCATGCTGTTGAGCAGCTGCAGCTGCTGCGCACTCAAGCCGACCTGCTGCAGCTGTTCGGCGCTCAGGCGCTGCTCCAGCGGCAGGTAGTCGCGTTGCTGGCTCCAGGCCAGTGGGGTTGTCGACAACAGCATCGCGGCGAGCAGCAGACGGGTTTTCATTCTCAATGTCCTTCCGGCCGATGCCGGTTGAGGCGCACTTTGCTGCAGTTTGGTTGCAGTGGTGTTACATGAAGCAAAGCAAAAGCTTGCCCTCACCCCAACCCCTCTCCCGCAGGCGGGAGAGGGGCTTGTGCACTGCGAGCGCGAGCGATGCGAGCCCCTCTCCCGTTTACGGGAGAGGGGTTGGGGTGAGGGCAAGCTTCTAGCGCAATATCTCGACCCCAAACCTTCAGCAAAAGAAAAGGCCCGGCATAGCCGGGCCCTCCTTCGCTACATGACGCCAAAGCGTCAGTGCGTCTTACCAGCTGAAGCGCGGACCCACGGTCCACTGCTTGTCGCCGTCACCGGTCATCTTGATGTCGCCATTGATGCCCCAGTTCTGGTTCAACTTCACCTGGCCACCAAGACGGCCGTAGAAATCGCCGTCCGGGTTGAAGCCGTGCTTCTTGCTGAAGTCTTCGTAGCCAGCCATGGCATACACCTCGGCATGCTTGCCGAATGCGGTGCGGATGCCGGCTTCAGCGCTGTAGCCTTCGAAGTCCAGATCGATGTGCTTCGGGTCGAACTTTTCGTAAGCCACGCGAGCAACGAAATCGGTGGACGGTGCGATTTCCTTGTTGAAGCCAGCGCCAACGCGCCACTGGTCGATATCAAGGTTGGTACGCGAGATTTCCTGACGGGTGTATTCGCCAAACGCGTGGAAGTTCGGCAGGAACGCGTAGGAACCCTTTACACCCCAGCCTTCAGCCTTGCCGTCGGCCGAGGTCTTGGCGTAGTCGGCTTCTGCATAGTTGTAGGACAGGCCGTCAGCAGCCGAAGCGGCGAACGGGAGGGCGGCAACCAGCGCCAGGGCAATCAACGAAGTCTTCATGGGGTACTACCTCTGCATTACTGAGCTTGATGGCACGACAGCAAACAGCTGTCTGCGTCCGGATGTAAGTTTTCCGTTAGACGCCCCAACAAACCCTGAAACCAGCCACGCAATAAAACAGCGATTTTTGGCTTTTATTCAGCCTGTTTCTGGCACGCGCGCAGCGCGCGCACCTCGCATTCTGTTCATTTATGCAAATTCACGCTGCAATCAGCGCGTGCGTTTTCCGGTACCGATACCACCAAAGGTGGTCGGCAATGCTTCGCCATGCAGCGGCACGCCGGTTTCGATATCGCGCAGGATCGGGCAATCCGGGCGGTCATCGCCGGCACAGCAGTTGGCCAGCGCCTGCACGGTCTGCACCATGCCCTGCAGCTCGGCGATGCGCTGCTGCAGTATCTGCACATGCTCCAGCGCCATGCGCTTGACGTCGCCGCTGTGGCGCGAACGGTCGCGCCACAGCTCCAGCAGTTCGCCGATGCGCTCCACGCTGAAACCCATGTCACGCGAGCGCTTGATGAAACCCAGGGTGTGGATGTCACGCGGTGCGTACAGGCGATAACCCGCGTCGGTACGTGCCACCGGCCCGATCAGGCCGATGTCCTCGTAGTAGCGGATCATCTTGGCGGAGATGCCCGAGGCCTTGGCGGCCTGGCCGATGTTCATGCCCTCTTCCATCGTCATCACTCCTCAGGCTTCCATCTGCGGGGCGCGGAAGCGCTTCAGGCGCAGCGCATTGCCGAGTACGAACACCGATGACAGCGCCATCGCACCGGCCGCAAACACCGGCGACAACAGAATGCCCCAGACCGGATACAACACGCCGGCCGCGACCGGAATCAAGGCCGCGTTGTAGACGAAGGCCCAGAACAGGTTCTGGCGGATATTGCCCATCGTCGCCTTGCTCAGCGCGATGGCATTTGGCACACCCTGCAGGCTGCCGGACATCAACACCACATCGGCCGCCTCGATCGCCACATCGGTGCCGGTGCCGATCGCCAGACCGACGTCGGCTTCGGCCAAGGCGGGCGCGTCGTTGATGCCATCGCCGACATAGGCCAGGCGACCGTGCTCGGCCTTGAGCCGACGTACCGCATCGACCTTGCCTTCCGGCAGCACTTCGGCAACCACTTCATCGATGCCGAGCTGGCGCGCGATGGCTTCAGCGGTGCGACGGTTGTCGCCGGTGATCATCGCCACTTTCAGGCCCAGCGCATGCAGGCTGGCGATGGCAGCGCGGGTATCGGACTTGATCGGGTCGGAAACCGCAATGATCGCCGCCAGGCGGCCATCCAGCGCCGCGTACAGCGGGCTCTTGCCTTCTTCGCCAAGACGCTGTGCCTCGGCAGCGAATGCCGCCACATCCAGGCCGAGCTTGTGCATGAAACGATCAGCGCCCACTTCCACGCGCACGCCGTCCACAGTTGCACGCACGCCGTAACCGGTCACCGATTCGAAGGCATCCACGGCCGGCAGCCGCAGGTTTTCCTGCTGTGCGGCGGTGACGATGGCGCGGGCAATCGGATGTTCCGAGCGGTCTTCCACTGCCGCCACGCGCGCCAGCACCTCGCTGCGCTGGAAGCCATCGGCCAGCTGCAGGTCAGTCAACAGTGGACGGCCCTCGGTCAGGGTGCCGGTCTTGTCCACCGCCACTACCTGCGCTTCCTTCAACAGCTGCAGCGCCTCACCCTTGCGGAACAGCACGCCCAGCTCGGCGCCACGGCCGGTGCCGACCATGATCGAGGTTGGCGTGGCCAAACCCATCGCACACGGGCAGGCAATGATCAGCACCGCCACCGCATTGACCAGACCAAAGGTCAGCGCCGGTTCGGGGCCGAAGATCAGCCACACCGCGAAGGTCAGCAGCGCCAGGCCCATCACGATCGGCACGAACACCAGGGTGATGCGATCAACCAGCGCCTGGATCGGCAGCTTGGCGCTCTGCGCCTGTTCCACCAGACGAATGATCTGCGCCAGCACCGTTGCACCGCCGACGGCTGTGGCACGCACACCGAGCGCACCGGTCTGGTTGACGGTGCCACCTATGACGTTGCTGCCCGGCGCCTTTTGCACCGGCACCGGCTCGCCGCTGATCATCGATTCATCGACATAGCTGTCGCCGTCAACAACCTCACCATCCACCGCAATGCGCTCACCCGGGCGCACTTCAATCACGTCGCCGCTGTTGATCTGCTCCAGCGGCAACTCAACCACGCTGCCATCGCGACGCACACGCGCCGTCCTGGCCTGCAGCTTGAGCAGGCGCTTGATCGCCTCGGAGGTGCGGCCCTTGGCCTTGGCCTCCAGCACACGGCCGAGCAGGATCAGGGTGACGATGACCGCGGCAGCTTCGTAATAAACGTTGACGGTGCCAGGCGGCAGCAGCCTGGGCAGGAAGGTCGCCACCAGTGAGTAGCCATAGGCCGCCAACGTGCCTACCGCGACCAACGAGTTCATGTCCGGTGCGGCGCGCAGCAGCGCCGGGATGCCCTTCTGGTAGAAACGGCGGCCCGGGAACACCAGCACCAGCGTGGCCAGTACGAACTGCAGCAACCAGCTGTTCTGGGTGCCCAGCGTGCCAGCGATGAAGTGATGGAAGGCCGGGATCAGGTGCCCGCCCATTTCCAGCAGGAACACCGGCAGGCTCAGCGCTGCCGCTATCCACAGATCGCGGGTGAGCACGCGCAGGTCGTCGGCATGCCGTTGCGCCTGCTGCTCCTCGTTGCTGCCGGCACTGCCGATCACGCTGGCCGTGTAACCCGCCTTTTCGATCGCCGCCAACAACGCGGCCGGATCGGCTGTGCCCTGCACGCTGGCGCGCTCGGTGGCGAGATTGACGCTGGCCGACTGCACACCCGGCACCGCCTTCAGCGCGCGCTCGACGCGGCCCACGCAGGAAGCGCAGGTCATGCCTTCGATCAGCAGCTCCTGCGCGGCGGGAGCGGAAACCTCGTAGCCGGCCTTTTGTATGGCCTGCACCAGCGCCTCGCGCGGCACGCTGCCGTCGGTCTGCACGCTGGCGCGTTCAGTGGCCAGATTGACGCTGGCCTGGCTGACCCCGGGGATGGCCTTCAGCGCACGCTCTACCCGGCCTACGCAGGAGGCGCAGGTCATGCCTTCGATCATCAGATCTTCGGTGGCGGGACCGGCATTGTGCTTGCCCGGACTGGCGATGCTGCTCATCGGCACGTCTCCATTTCTATTGTTGGAGGCACCTTAAAGCTTCCAACGATGGGAGGGTCAAGCATTCTTTATCGCTTGACCTTGCCATGATGGCAAGCTGCAAGCTCACCGCACCCCAACGGAGAAACCCCATGAAATTGCATATCGAAGGTATGACCTGCGGCGGCTGCGCACGCAGCGTGACGGCCGCCATCAAGGATGTGGACCCAGCCGCCACGGTCGACATCGACCTGCCCGGCAGGAACGTGAAGATCGAGTCCAGCCAGCCGGTGGAAAGCTTCACCAAGGTGCTGGAGGAAGCGGGCTTCCCGGCGCAGTAAAGCGCCGCGTTCATGATTTGTGGTTTGTGGGAGCGGCATAAGCCGCGAAGCTGGTGGGCCTCCGGCGCATGGAATCGCTGGATCGCCATGGACCATCGGCTTCGCGGCTTACACCGCTCCCACAAAACCATCAGCCGCAGAATCCTCTCAGCGCGCGCGTTTCCACACTTCGCGCTCAACCCGGCGCTCGCCGTCCCAGCGCTCCAGCGTCCACACATCGCCCTCGAGTGTGTAGCGGAAGCTGTAGCTGCCGCCGTTCTCCAGCGGATACGAGGCCATCAACGGCGTTTCCACGTATTGACCGTCACTGCTGCGATACGTGCCTGAGCCGCCGGCCCAGAACTTGCCATCGCTGGTGGTGGTGAAGGCAAAACGGCCATCGGCCAGTATCTTGGTGCCGGCCAGCTTCTGGCTGGCGTAATCCACGACCGCCCCTTCCGGGTTGATGAACTCCCCCGATTGCAGTTGCCAGGCGCCTTGCAGGCCCTCGGCGCCGTGCGCGCTGGCAGCGCCCAGCATCAATACAGCGGTAGCGAAAGAACGCAGCAGCATAGGCAAGTCCTGATCGGGATGGGCCCGCATTGTGCGCATCGGCAGTGCCTGGACGCCAATACCGGTTCATTGGCAACCTTTGGCGGGGCGCTATCATTGCCGCATTACAGCAATCAACGGCGGCCACAACGTGCAGACCCTACTCACCCCGGTATCGATTGGCGAACTGATCGACAAGATCACCATCCTCGAGATCAAGGCCGAGCGCATCACGGATACCGCCAAGTTGGCCAACGTACGCACCGAGCTGCAGGGCCTGTGGCCGCTGTGGCTGTCGCAGCAGGAAGCGCGCCCGTCGCTGAGCGCGCTCAAGGACCAGCTCAAAGCGATCAACGAACGCATGTGGGAAATCCAAGACCGCCTGCGCGAGAAAGAAGCGGCGCAGGATTTTGGTGCCGAGTTCATCACCTTGGCGCGCGGCGTGTACGGCACCAACGGCGAGCGCATCGTGGTGAAGAATGAGATCAACCGCGTTGCCGGTTCGGCACTGGTTGAAGAGAAGCAGTACCAGGGCGAGTAAGCCACTGAGCCCCCTCCCTTCCGCGCAGCGAAGGGAGGGTTGGGGAGGGGTGCTCTCAGCGGCAACCGCAAAGCCTCAAGCAAAAGCCAACCCCCTCCCAACCTCCCCCTTGGCTACGCCAAAGGGGAGGAGCCAAGCGCTCCCGGCCACAGCCATACCCCCTCCCTTGCATGAAGTGCAGGGGAGGGTTGGGGAGGAGTGCTCTTCGCAACAACCTCAAAGCTTCAACCAAAAGCCAACCCCCTCCCAGCCTCCCCCTTGGCTGCGCCAAAGGGGAGGGGCAAAGCCAGCCCCGCTGCAGGCTTGGCGCAAAACGCTTAGAACGCTATCTGCGCCCACAAGCCAGCTTCATGGCTTTCCAGCGACTTCTTCGCCGTTTCCTGCTTCAGCTGCTTGGCCACCGCTGCCAGCCGCAGGTGCTTGTTCGGTTTCCATTCCACACCGACCAGGTGGTAACGCTCGCGGGTGCGCGGATCGATGTCCAGGCTCATCCGGGTTTCTTCATGGCGGGTGAGCAGCGCGTACTGCGGGCTCAGCTGGTAACTACCCCACACCGACCAGCCACGCTGGTCATCGCTGCCCGGCTTGACCACCCGGGCCCAGTCCTCGGCACGGAAGTACTGCGCGCCGATCCGGCCGCGTTCGCCCACCCAGCTGGCCATCGCATTCCAGCGCTGCGCGGTATGCTCGCGCGGCCGGTCGCCCGCATCCAGCGCACGGGTACCGCGATAGCCGCCCACGGCCAGTTCAACGCCCTTGGCCGGGGCCCAGCCCACCCGCGCCTCGATATCCGGGCGCTTGCCCAGACGCGGTTTCTGGTAACCGCCACCGGTGACCACCGAGGCGGCATAGGTGAAATCACCACGGGTGTACTGGCCGTGCACGCCGTAGTCGGCTGCATTGCCCATCTTGCTGCGGGTGATCAAGGCACCATCGACATAGCGGTAACCATCACGTGCCGACTCCTGCTGGATCCACGGCAGCGGCGCATTGCCCAGCCGCAGCCAGTTGCCCTTGCCGAAGCTGCGCTGCAGGTAGGCATGGCGCAGCCACACGTCGGTGGGATCGCTGTTACGCAGCCACTGCACATCGGTGGTGACCTGCGCCGTCCAATGCTGGCTGAAGCGGTGATCGACGGTGATGAAAGTGCGCTTCAGATCCAGCGCCAGGCCTTCATCGTCCGTGGTCACGCCATCACGATCCAGCTGGCTGGCGTTGACGAAAATCTGCGCCGACACCTTGGTGGCCGGCGCTGCATCCTGGGCCCAGGCCACGGCCGGCAGGCAGAGCGCCGCCAGCGCGGCGGCCAGTGCACTACGGGAAACAAACTGCATCACTACTCTCCTGGTGCCAGCCAACGCTGGCGGTATGCGATCTTTCCGATATGTCATCAGCCTGCGGCGTTCCTGCGTGGCAAGCGGGGAAGCCGACGACTTCGCCCGGCGCACGCGGTTCGCCCAACCTCCCTGCGCTCACGGCGGCTGCTGACGCACAAGCAATGGCGCGACCTGATGAGCGAAGGATGCCTTCTGCCGCGTGCGGCAGCTTGCCGACGCCGCCATCGAACGAGCCGTCTCCCCATAACGGCAGCGATGGGCATTCATTGAACCCTCTCTTGCCGCCCTGCCCGCTTTGGCCACAACAGCCGAAGAGGCATGCTGTTGCCGGCCTCTTCGGCTGGCAACGCCATCCAGCGTAGCCCGCAAAACCACTCTGCCAAGCCCGTTCATGTTCCCTGCCTTGCCCGAAGCAAGGCCATTGTCGGCAAGCCAACGCCAGCCGACCCTGATCAATATCAATGCCGCGGGCGGTCCGTCGCAGATCAGCTATGCGTCAGGCCGCATAACCGCGCTTCCGCTGCATGCGGCTTCGGCACCCAACGAAGTTTTTGCAGGGCCGAAACATTGCCCGGCGCAGAATCGATCTTGCTTATAACCGCTGTTCCACCGAAGGCGGCCCCACGCCGCCCACCACCCTGCGAGGCCCAGCATGTCTTATGTAGATGGTTTCCTGGCCGCCGTACCGCTGGCCAACAAAGCCAGGTTCATCGAACACGCACATATCGCCGATGCCCTGTTCATCGAATTCGGCGCCTTGCGGGTGACCGAATGCTGGTCCGACGATGTACCGCACGGAACCCTGACCGACTTCTACCGCGCCGTGCAGGCCAAGGACGACGAAGCCGTGGTGTTCTCGTGGATCGAGTGGCCGGACAAGGCGACCCGCGACATCGGCATGCGCAAGATGATGGAAGACCCACGCATGGACCCGGCCACCAATCCGATGCCGTTCGACGGAAAGCGGCTGGTTTACGGCGGCTTCCTGCCGGTGCTGCATCTGGGCGAATAAGCGGCTGCGCAGAATGCGGAGCTCGGTAGCCCGGGTAAGCGCGCACGCCCGGGGGCTATACACGGAAGACCGGCAAGCATCCGTGGACTTCATTCCCCGGGCGCGCTGCGCTTACCCGGGCTTCTAAATTGCTGCGCGATTGCAGGAGGATGAGCGCCGCTGACCGCGCGGTCAGCGGTCAGCGCCCACCACCCAGTACGAGGAGCATTACCAACAGGCCGACCACAGCTCCCAGCACCGCGAAGAAAATCTTCCACGCGCTGTATGGCCGCTCACCTGCCAATTGCCCCGTATAGCCGTTGGCCAGCACCTGGTAGCTGCGCGCGCCATAGGTGTAACTGACCAACCAAACCGGCACCAGGATATGCTTGAAGGTGCGCCTGCTGTAATCGGCCTGCACCCGCAGGTTGCGCTGGGTGTCACCGGGCACTTGCTCGGAACACAGGCGATGTGTCTGCGCTTGCATCTGTTCCTCACCCTGCTCCGCGGCCTGGCGCAGATCAACCTGATAGCGCTCGACCGTCCAGCCACGCACGAACTCGGGCGAATACGGCTTCAGGTCACTGGTGGTCGGGAATCGCCCGATCTTGGCCAGCAGTTCCGGATGCACGCCTACCGTACCCGGCACCAGTTCGTCATCGAAGAAATGCTGCAGCGAGCCGGATGCGGATTCCCAGCGTATGCGCCGCTCCTGCCGGGTCTGGGTATTGCCCTTTGAATCGCGGTAGCTGACGCTGACGTAGTAGTAATACCCCGCCTCGGCGGTCCAACGCGCGGCTACCTGTGCATCGAACGTCCAGTACGGCAGGTACATGCCCTTCAAGGTGTCGGTCAGCGCCGCGCGCTTGAGCTTGCTCGGTGCGAACCAGCGTGTCCCGTACCACAAGCGAATGCTGTCACGTACCTGGCCATCACTGATCTGGAACGGCAGCACGCTCTGCGGGGTGATCGCATCGCCCAATGACTCATGGGCAATGATCGAGGGCGAACCACAGAACTCGCAGCGGTCGGCCACCTTGCCATCGACGAACACCGATATCGCATGGCAGCTCTGGCATTGCACCTCGCGCGGGTGCGCGCCGTAGCCACGCTGCTCTGCCGGAGTGGCTGCCATGCTCTGCAACATGCCGACTACCCCGCCCTGCTGCAATGGCGGGAGCGGTGGCGGGAGCGCTTCTTCATCCTGCAGTCGTTGCAAGGCCGCCAGAAGGTCCTGCTCGACCACGCCAGCACTGCCATCGCCCACGCCCATGGCCGCCTCCGACAGCGGCACGATGGTGCCGCAGTAGGGACAGGCCAGGGCTTGCTTGCCGGCATTCCATTGCAGATCCCCGCCGCATTCCGGGCAGGGATGTTTGCCAACTGTTGCGTTGTTCATCAGCCGCGCAGGAACTCTTCCAGTGCCGAGCGGGCAATGCGGGTGGCATTGCCGATTTTGCGTGCCTTCAAGTCACCGGCAGCAATCGAGGCCATCACGTCCTCGACCGATACCGACAAGGCCTGCGCGGCCTGCTCGGGGGTGAGCACGTCCAGCGCCACGGCATCACCGGCAGCAGGCAACGGCGGTGGCACCGCCGCGCCCGGCACCACTGGCGCACCCGTCTGCATGTTGCGCATCATTTCCTGCGCCATGCCGAAGCCCATCGCCATCTGTGCCGGCACTGCAGCCGCGGCGGCACCTTCGCCACCCTCGCCCATGCCATGGCCCATCTGGTACTTCACGTAATCGTTGAGGTTGCCGATCACGCCCATGCTGGAGCGCTTGTCGATGGCCTGCTCCACTTCCGGCGGCACCGATACGTTTTCCAGGATGAAGCTGGTGATCTCGATGCCGTACTTGTCGGTCATCGCCGGGTTGATGATCGGCAGCAAGGCTTCGCCCAGCTCGGAGTAGCGCGAGGCCACGTCCAATGCCGGCACGCCGGCCTTGGCCAGCGCCTCGGTGAACACGCTGACGATGCGCGAACGCATGGTGTCGGCGAACTCATCTAGGCGGAAATTCTGGTCGGTCCCGGCCACTTCCTTGAGGAACTTCGGCGGGTCGACGATGCGGAAATCGTAGGTACCAAACGCGCGCAGGCGGACCACGCCGAAATCGGCGTCGCGCATCATCACCGGATTGGAAGTGCCCCACTTGTTGCCGGTGAACAGGCGCGTATTGAGGTAGTAGACATCGCATTTGAACGGCGATTCAAAGCCGTACTTCCAGCCCAGGATGGTCGACAGCACCGGGATGTTCTGGGTGCTCAGCGTGTGCTTGCCCGGGCCGAACAGATCGGCGTACTGGCCGGCGGCGACGAACTGCACCATCTGCGACTCACGCACGATCAGCTGCGCGCCGTTCTTGATCTGGCGATCCTCGTCCGGCCAGCGGTAGGACAGCGTGTCACGCGAATCATCGGTCCACTCGATGATCTCGATCAGTTCCTTTCTGATGAAATCCAGAATGCTCATGCTCAGTCCTTGGTCGGCAAGGCTGTGATTCTACGGCGGGAATGTTAAGAACGCGCGTGACGCCGTGCAGACATGCCGTGGCGCAGCATGGTCGCAACTTCTGCAACTGCGGGAACGCCATGCGTGTTCTGACCCTGTTGTTGACGAGCCTGTTCGGGCTGGCCTTGGCAGTGGGCGGCGGCTGGTTGCTTATCCTGCAGGGCAGCCCGTTCTACCTGCTCAGCGGGCTGCTGCTGTTGGCCGTGGCCTGGGGCCTGTGGCGGCACCGGCGCTGGCCGACCTGGCTGTACGCCGGCTGGTTGCTGGTGCTGCTGGGCTGGTCGCTGTGGGAAGCCGGCCTGTACTGGTGGCCGCTGGCCACCCGCGTTGGCCTGCCCGCCCTGCTCGGCCTGCTGATGGCTCTGCCCGCCTCACGCCGTTCCAGCCCGCGCGGCTACACCGGCCCGGCGGGCTGGCCGGTGCTGCTGGCCTCGCTGGGCGTGGCCGCGGTTGCCTTCGCCGGCATCCCGCGGCATCTGCATGAGATCGATGGCCGCCTGCCGATGGATATCGTCAACGCCACACCGGCCCTGGGCGACAGCGCGCAGCCGGAAGGCGAATGGCAGGCTTACGGCCGCAGCGGCCATGGCCAGCGCTACTCACCGCTGACGCAGATCACCCCGGCCAATGTCGGCCAGCTGCAGCTGGCCTGGCAGATGCAGACCGGCGACGTGCGCCTGCCGCAGGACGTGGGCGAGACCACCTACGAAGTCACCCCACTCAAGATCGGCAACACCTTGTATCTGTGCACACCACACAGTCTGGCGTTCGCGCTGGATGCCGACAGCGGCAAAGTGCTGTGGAAGTTTGATCCGGGTGCCGGCATGGAACCGCAGCGCCAGCATCAGACCTGCCGCGGGCTGTCGTACTTCACCGAAGCCGCCGCAAACTCCGCCATGCCCACAACAAGCGCAGCAACCGGCGTGCACACCTGCAGCAGCCGCGTATTCCTGCCCAGCGCCGATGCCAAGCTGCATGCGCTGGACGCACAGACTGGCGAGCACTGCAGCAACTTCGGCAACAACGGTGTGCTCGACCTGCTGCACAACATGCCGTTCAAACAAGCCGGTTACTACTATTCGACCTCGCCGCCGCTGATAGCGGGCGGCAAGGTCATCGTCGCCGGTGCGGTCAACGACGACTATGCGATCAACTCGCCTTCCGGTGTGATCCGCGCCTACGACGTGCACAGCGGCCAGCTGCTGTGGAACTGGGATTCGGGCAATCCCGCCCATACCGCGCCGCTGGACCCGAACAACCCCAACCAGGTCTATACGCCCAGCTCCCCCAACAGCTGGTCGGTGGCCAGCGCCGATGAAGCACTGGGCCTGGCTTACTTCCCGATGGGCAACCGCACCCCGGACCAGCTCGGCATGTACCGCAGCCCGGCCGAAGAAACCTATGCGTCATCGGTAGTGGCATTGGATATCGCCAGTGGCCAGGTGCGCTGGGTGCAGCAGTTCGTGCACCACGATCTCTGGGACATGGACACCCCGGCGCAACCGGTACTGCTGGACCTGGACCTGCCGCAAGGCCGCGTCCCAGCGCTGGTGCAACCGACCAAACAAGGTGATGTCTACGTGCTGGACCGCCGCGACGGCAAGCCCCTGCTACCGATCAGCCAACGCACCGCACCGCAGTACGTGGACATTCCCGGTCAATTCGCCGCGCCCACGCAACCTGCGTCCGCGCTGAGCTTCGAGCCCAAACCGCTGCGCGAAGCCGATATGTGGGGCGCGAGCCTGATCGATCAGATGCTGTGCCGCATCCAGTACCGGCAGCTGCGCTACGAAGGCCGCTACACGCCGCCGACGCTGCAGGGCAGCCTGATCTATCCCGGCAACTTCGGCACCTTCAACTGGGGCAGCGTGGCGGTGGACCCGCAGCGGCAGGTGATGTTCGGTATGCCTACCTACCTGGCCTTTGTCTCCAAGCTGGTGCCAAAGCATGAGACCAGCGGCCGCGCGATGAACAAGGGCGAGCATGGCTTGAATGAGAACAAGGGCGCCGACTATGCGGTGGAAATGACACCCTTCATGTCGCCCATTGGTGTCCCCTGCCAAGTGCCGCCATGGGGCACGGTTGCCGCTGCCGATCTGCGCACCGGCAAGATCGCCTACCAGCACCGCAACGGCACCATCCGCGATCTGTCACCACTGCCCTTGCCCATACACATCGGCGTGCCCGGCATTGGCGGACCGATCCTGACAGCAAGCGGCGTGGCCTTCATGAGCGCGGCCACCGACGACAACTTCCGCGCCTACGACCTGGCCAGCGGCAAGGTGCTGTGGGATGTGCGTATTCCGGCCGGCGGCCAGGCCACGCCGATGACTTACCTCAACAGCCAGGGCGAGCAGATGGTGCTGCTGGTGGCAGGTGGTCATGGTTCGACCGGGACCAAGGCTGGCGACTATGTGTTGGCGTACAAGTTGAAGAAGTAGGCGTATCTGCGACTGAAGCAGGAGCAGAAGCACCCCTCCCCAACCCTCCCCTGCGCATTGCGCAAAGGAGGGGGAAGATGGTGCGGCGCTGAAGCTGTTGCTCGTGCTCCCTCCCTTTGCCGAAGGCAAGGGGAGGGTTGGGGAGGGGTGCCTTTCGCAAAGACCCCAATCAGCCCAGATCAATCCGCGGCACGTCGTACCACACCGCATCCGGGAACCGCTTCAACACCCAGTCGCGAATGAAGCCGCGACTATCCGCTGCAATCACTTCATCACTGCTGTCATCACGGCTGTTCCAGGCCACTCCATGCAAGGCGATTCCACGCGCCGCCAGCGCTTCCAATGAAAGCAAGGTGTGGTTGATCGAACCCAGCCGCCCGGAGGTCACCAGCAGCACCGGCCAGCCCTTCTCCGCAACGTAATCAATCGTCAGCAGCAGCTCGGTCAGCGGCACCATCAAACCACCGGCGCCCTCGACCAGAACGGTCTCATAGCGCTCGCACAAACGCGCTGTAGCCGCTTCGATAGCTGCAAGATCCAGCGCCCGATGCTCCAAACGCGCAGCCAGATGCGGCGACGCCGGATAGGCGAACAGCGCCGGCATCGTAGTGCCGTCACGGTCTTCTTCAAACAATCCGGTGCCCATGATGCGCCGGTGCAACAGGATGTCATCGGACGCACCCACACAACCGGTCTGCACCAGCTTCTGGGTGATCACATCCTCGCCCTGTGCCGCCCATTGCTGCGCGAGCCAGCCGGTCACAACCGTCTTGCCAATCTCGGTATCGATGCCACTGACAAATACGACCTTGCCGTTCATGCGCGCATATCCTCTTCCTGCAGGCTGGCCACCAGCGCGACCATGCCATCGCACAGCTGCTGCAGCTGTGCATCTTCGATTACAAACGGCGGCATCACATAGACCAGCCGGCCAAACGGCCGTATCCAGATGCCGTGATCCAGCATCCGTTGCTGGATGCGTTCCAGACGCACCGACGTCTTCAGTTCGATCACGCCGATGGCCCCAAGCACGCGCACATCGGCCACCTGCTGCAGGGCACGCGCGGGTGCCAGACTCTCTTCAAGACGACGCTCGATCACCGCCACCCTGCCCCGCCAATCCTGCGACAGCAGCAGTTGCACCGAGGCCAGCGCCACCGCGCAGGCCAGCGGATTGGCCATGAACGTTGGGCCGTGCATGAACACGCCCGGCTCAGCGCTCGCGATCACATCGGCGATTTCGCGTGTGCACAGCGTGGCGGCCAAGGTCATGTAACCGCCGGTCAATGCCTTGCCGATACAAAGGATGTCGGGACTGATGCCGGCGTGCTCGCAGGCAAACAGGCAACCGCTGCGACCAAAGCCGGTGGCGATTTCATCGCAGATCAGCAGCACGTCGTGCTCACGGCACAGTCGAGCCAGCTCGCGCAGGTACTGCGGATGGTAGAAACGCATGCCCCCCGCGCCCTGCACCACCGGCTCGATGATGAAAGCAGCCAACTCATCGGCACTTTCAGCGAACAGTTGCACAAGCGGCGCGATATCGGCTGGGTTCCAGTCCTCGCCGAAGCGCGTCTGTGGCGCGGGCACGAAACGTCGTGTCGGCAGCGAGGTGCCGAACAAACCGTGCATGCCAGTAACCGGATCGCATACCGACATCGCGTTCCAGGTATCACCGTGATAACCCGAACGCGTTGTGGCGATATTGCTTTTGCCCGGCTTGCCGCGTGCTACCTGGTACTGGATCGCCATCTTCAGTGCCACTTCCACCGACACCGAACCGGAGTCGGCATAGAAGATCGCATCCAGCCCCCTGGGCACGATCTGCAGCAGCTGCTTGCCCAACGCGATGGCTGGCTCGTGGGTGAGCCCGCCGAACATCACGTGCGACATGCGGCCCAGCTGGTCGACTACCGCCTGGTTCAGTTGCGGATGGTTGTAACCATGAATGGCGCACCACCACGAGGCCATACCGTCGATCAGCCGGGTACCATCTTCCAGCTGCAACAGCACGCCATCGGCGCGGGCAACCTTGAGCACCGGCACCAGGCTGCCCAGGGCGCTGTAGGGGTGCCACAGGTGTTCACGGTCGAATTGATCAATCAGCATCGTTCAGTACAGCTCACGCCGCGGGAAGGCGGCTTGCAGGGGGCGTACCTTACCGCTTGCGCGGCTGGCCTGCATGCATCAGCGGCAACGGATCGAAGGGGCCGTCACCGCCGTAGATGCCGTAGTGCAGATGCGGCGGCGTACCGCGCGCATTGCCGCTGTCACCCACGAAGCCCAGCACATCGCCGGCCTGCACGATGCGTCCGTAGGCCAATCCCGGCACCCAGTCCTGCAGATGCGCATAGTAGTGCCGCTGCCCGGCCGGCCCGATCACCCATACCTGGCGCCCGCCCAGGCCACTGTCGCGCACCGCCGCAACCACGCCCTGGGTGGCGGCGACAACCGGCGTGCCGCGTTTGGCAAAGATGTCCACACCGTGGTGCTTGCGGTCGCGGCCGCGTGGCGCACCAAAGGTATCGGCGATCTGCCGCGGCTTGATGCCCTGCACGGGTACGACGATCACGGTTGGTGCCGGCAAGCGTGAAAGCTTCCAGCCTTCGCGGGCGACAACCGCGAACGGTTGCTGCCATGCCCATAGACCGGCTAGCGCCAGCACGGTCAGCACAGCTGCGCGCCACAACCAGCGCCTTGGATTATTTTGTGGATCGTTCACCAGTTCCCTCTGTTCAATTGCAGCTTGGTTGGCGCAGAAACTAGCAGCAAATCAAGCGCCGATTCCATTGCACGACCGCACCGTTCTGCTGCCGTTCCGGCACTTCTCATTCGCTTCACAATCACTCCATCCGGCACACACACGCGCGGCGTATTCCTGTTGCTGTCCGGACTTCCGCCAGTCAACGCCATGCACAAATTACGCGTCCTGCTGATCAATCCTCCGCATACCGCGATCGGCAGCCGAATCCCGCGCGAACACCTGCCACCGCTTGGCTTGTTGAGCATCGGCGGCCCACTGCTGGATGCCGGTCATGAGGTACGCCTGCTGGATGCGGATATCGGACCAATGCCCTTCGACAGGATGCTGCGCGAGACGGCCGGATATGCACCGGATGTGGTGATGATGGGTCACTCCGGCTCCAGCTCGGCACACCCGACCGTCGTCCGCATCGCCACCGCGCTCAAGCAGCAGCTGCCCAGCCTGTGGATCGTCTACGGCGGCGTGTTCCCGACCTATCACTGGCAGGACATCCTGCTGCAGTGCCCTGCCATCGACTGCATAGTCCGTGGCGAGGGCGAGCACACCGTCGTGCAGTTGATGCATGCCCGTGCGATGGCCAGCGATCTAAGCCGGGTTGCTGGCATCGCGCTGCGGGTGGACAAGCTGCCGGTGGCAACCGCCGACGCTGTGATGATCACCGAGCTGGATCAGCAGCGCATAGGCTGGGAACTGATCGACCATGATCACTACTCTTACTGGGGCGGGCGCAAGGCGGTTGTGGTGCAGTTTTCGCGCGGCTGCCCTTATCTGTGCAGCTACTGTGGGCAACGCGGCTTCTGGACCCGCTGGCGGCATCGCGACCCGGTGCAGCTTGCAGCTGAGCTGGCACGGCTGCACCGCGAACACGGCGTGCAGGTAATCAACTTCGCCGATGAACTCCCAACCGGCTCACGGCGCGCGTGGAAGCGCTTTCTGGAAGCACTGATTGCCGAAGATGTCGGCTTGACCCTGGTGGGCTCGACCCGTGCAGGTGACATCGTGCGCGACGCCGACATCCTGCATCTGTACAAGCAGGCCGGCGTCATCCGCTTCCTGCTTGGGATAGAGAGCTACGAAGCGGCTACGCTGGCGAAGATCCGCAAGGGTGCGGACATCGACGAGGATCGCCGCGCCATCCAGCTGCTGCGCCAGCACGGCATCCTGTCGATGGCGACCTATGTGGTGGGCTTCGAGCAGGAGACCGACCGCGACTACTGGAACAGCCTGCGTCACCTGCTGCACTACGACCCGGACCAGATCCAGCTGTTGTATGTCACCCCACACCGCTGGACGCCTTACTTCAATGATGTGGCCGAGCGGCGGATCATCGACAGCGACCAGCGAAATTGGGACTACAAGCATCAGGTACTGGAAACACAGGGTGTGCCGCCGTGGCGGGTATTCCTGTGGTTCAAGGTGATCGAGGCAGTGATGCAACTGCGGCCAAAAGCACTTTGGCGTGTGCTGATGCACCCCGACCCGGAAGTACGCTACGGCATGCGCTGGTATACGCGCATGGGCCGCCGGGTATGGCCGCATGAGGTGCTCGGTTTCCTGCGCAATGTGCTGCGCATGCGTCCGAGCGTTACGGTGGCGGATTTCTGGGGCGGGCAGGCGCAGCTTCCCGAAGAGGCACTGGCGAAACCACAGCCGATAAAGCGGGCCCCCATCGCGCTTCAGATTGTCAGTACCGAAGCGATAGCAGCTAAAGCCACTCGCGACTGACGCCGCTCCCACGGGGACACCACGCCCTTGCAGGAACGACGTCAGTCTCTAAGCGCGCACACAAACAGGTCACAGGACAACTGGTGGTCAACGATTCCCGGCTTCGCGGCTTACGCCGCTCCCACAAAACTGTGCGCTGTCAGAACGATGCCTGCACCGCGGCCTCCCAACGGGTTCCAGCTGTCTTCTCACCAAACAGATCACGTGCGTTTCCATCGGTGAAATGCCCACTAAGGCGCAACTCGACCGGCGCTGCCACTGACCAGATGGCATTGACCTGGCCATGCACATAGCCACCGCCAACCGCGTCCTGCAGCTGATACCAACCGGCCGTGGCCTCCAGCCGCAACTGCGGTGACAGCGGCAGGCGTGCGCCGAGCTGGCTGTACAAACCATCCTGCGTGGTGCCCAGCGCCTCCGGCGACCAACCCAGCGACAGCCAGTAGTTCTCCTTCCAGGTCAGCGTAGTGTTGAGCTCGGTCCAGTTCAGGTCGACCGTCGTGGCCGGGTAACGGTAATGCAGGAGGTTGGCATCCAGTGACCAGTCGTCGGCCAGCTTGCCGTTCCAGCCAACAATGAAGTCCAGCTCGCTGCTTGCATGCGTCTCTGGTGCGAACTCGACGCTGGAGCCGGACACGGCCGCATACACACCGTTGTCGCCGGCTACACGGAATCCCGCCTGCACGGCGGCATCGCCCTGACTTTGGGTGGAGCCACGCCAGACATAGTCGCTGGTCAGGGCGGCGCTGCCGCTGGTGTCGATGGCCAATGCATCCGCGCTGGCGGTGAGTGCGATGAAGGCAGCGAAGTACAACGAAGAACGTGAGCGTTTCATGGGATTTCCGGAAGCGGCCGCGCGAGCTGCGCGGCGATGCGGAATTGTTCACGCTGCTTCCATAAACCGACGATGGCGACGCCACAAGGTCCGCATCAAATCTGCGTAAAACCTGTCTCTCTGCTGCAGAAGATCAGTTCTGCCGCGTGAAAACCTGTGGCGTCGCGCCCGCCGGCATCGGTTCGGCGAAGGCCGGCTTGATCTCCATCGGCCCCCAGTCGCTCTCACAATGGGTGAACTGCCATTGGCTGGGTTTGAAGCGTGCGGCTGCGCCATCCGGCTCACCGGTCGTGAACTCGGCCTGGATGTCATAGTCGATCAACGGTGTATTGAACCAAGCGACCTCACCGGCCTTGCAGTCGATGAACGGACGCGAAGGATCGACCACCCAGTCACCGCTGTCCGGATCGGAGTGATAGACCGGGCTGATGCGCTGATCGGCAGTCAAGCGCATGCGCCCGGGAGATGTTTCCAGGACATCAACCCACAGACCCGCCAGCTGCACTGGCTCGGGGAACTGCAGTGCATCCAGGCCACGCAATCCCAATGGCCGTTGCGGCTCGCCGTTGTCGAAGACATCGCGGCGATTGACCAGCGTTCCCTTGGGGACAGTGAACTCGCCATACTGAAAATCACGGTCCAGCACGAACTGTGCACGGCTGCCGCGCTTCCAGCTCTCGATGGCGAACTCGCGCTTGAACTCGGTGGTCTTGTAGATCAGCACCCCTACCCAGGCCGCCACCAGCACTACAAACGCGGTGCACAGGCGCACCTTCCAGTTGAAGAACGCGCCCCAGCCGCCCTGACCGTGGCGATGGAAGTACCAGGCCCGCACAAGCAAACCAATCGCCACCAAGCCGCCCAGCAGCGGCAACACGAACACCATCAGCAGGAACGGCCAGGAGATCAATGGTCCGGGAATCATCACGCAGGCAACAGAGGGGGAGCGCTTCACATCCTACCCCTTCAGCATGTCGGCGCATGCAGACGCGGCATGAGAACCAAACCAATCCGCATCAGCCAACGGCCAATGAGCCGATCCGGACTCATGTACAGCACGGGAAACGGGGCAAAATAGCCTCCCCTGAATCCAACAACCGTCATGAAGTCCAGCAGCAAGCCCCTGCACCCACTCCGCAGCTGGTTGAGCATCGAGCGCAACCAGACCAGCCACGGAGAAAAGTGGATTTCCGCACTGGGCGCGCTGATCGGCATCACGGTGGTCTACCAGCTCACCCATTGGTGCTTCCCCGCAGGCTTCAACCACGCAGGCGGCGCGATCATGCTGGCCTCGATGGGGGCGAGCGCGGTACTGGTGTTTGCCGTGCCACATGGTGCCTTGTCGCAGCCGTGGGCGGTGATTGCCGGTCATCTGGTATCCGCCTTCATCGGCGTCAGCTGCCAGCTGATGTTCCCCGATCAAGCCTGGACGGGCGCACTCGCGGTCGGCCTGGCCGTCGGTGCGATGCACTACCTGCGCTGCATCCATCCACCCGGCGGCGCCACTGCGCTGGCCGCGGTGATTGGCGGTAGCGACGTGCACGCATTGGGCTACAACTACCTGCTCACCCCGGTGGCAATCAACGTCGCCGCCATCCTGTTGGCCGGCATCGCGTTCAACGCCTGCTTCGCCTGGCGCCGCTACCCGGTGCAGCTGCATCGTCGTCGCCAGCAGGCCATAGCCGTGCCCTCGGCACAGCGCCATGTCGACTTGACCCAGGAAGACTTTCACGCGGCCATTGGCCAGCTCAACTCCTTCGTCGATATCACCGACGAAAGCCTCACCGAGCTGCTGGAGCTTGCCAAGCAGAATGCGGAGCGTGATGCGCTGCACCCGGACCTGATCGAACCCGGCCGCTGTTACAGCAATGGCCGCCTGGGTCGCGCCTGGAGCGTGCGACGGGTATCGGTAACACCAGCGCTTTCCGGTCCTTCTGCTGATCGCCTGGTATTTGCCGTGGTGGCGGGCGATGGCATTGGCGACATTGGTCATGCAACCGCTGCGGAGTTGCGGCAATGGGCCCGCTTCGAGGTGTCTCTGCATGAAGGTGGGCGCTGGGCAAAGCTCGGTAGCCGCTGATCCTGCAACCCGGCTGAAAGCACGCGCCGTCCGGCATTACAGCGAAAGCAACGCCAGTACGGCGCCAAACAGGCTGATCGGCACCCGGCAGGCGAGCGACTCATGCACACCGAACCAATTGCAGGCCACCCAGCCAAAGGGCATCAACAACAGGCCCAGGATCAGTGCATCGGCGATCCAGTTCCAGTGGTTCCCGCGCACCAGCTGCAGCACTGCATCAACGAAGAATCCCACCAGCATCAGCAATGCAACAGCGCCCAACAGCAGGGCGATGCCCAAGCCGGTATCACCGCGATGCTGCTGGGTGGACGCATGCGCGGCGGCGATGCGCGCGTACAACAGCAGCGCCAGCAAGGGCGTGACGAACGCGACAATGCGGATCACAGGCGACCACGGGTAACGCGACCACCAGGCGCGCTGCGGGCCGTCAATCACGATCGGGCGCGCCCAGGGGGAACAGGTGACGGTAGCCGCGCGCTTCATCCACCGCTCGCGCGAAGGATGGCCGCTGCAGCAGGCGTTGCCGGTAATCCAGCAGCAGTGGGTATGCATCGCTGATGCGGTGTGTCCAGTCGGCGTAGAACAACGCAGGCGCCGCGGCACAATCGGCCATCGAGAAGACCTCACCACAGGCCCATCGGCGGCCCGGCAATTGGCTTTCCAACCAGGCATAGGCAAGCTCCAGCTTCTGCACGCTGAAGGCGCGGGCTTCGTCGCGCTTGCCATCGTCGCCACTGAGCGCGCCGTTCACTGCATGCTGCACCGGGCTCATCACATGCAGGTCGAAGAAGCGATCATGAAAGCGCACGTCCAGCGCCTGGATTGGTTCTTCGGGCAGCAATCGCACTGCGCCGCGGTGTTTCAGCTGGAGGTATTCGATGATGATGCTGGTTTCCACGACACTGCGCTCGCCGTCGAGCAGCAGCGGAAACTTGCCCAGCGGCCAATGCTGCAGCCACTGCCCGATGTGTTCAGGCGTGTCGGGGCCGAGCTGGCGAAACTCGAAGTCGATGGCGTTCTCGTAAAGCGCAATCAGCACCTTCTGCGTATATGAGGAGAATGGATGGCCGTAGAGCACAAGCGACATGACGAAGTCTCCGTGATTGGAACCACAGCGGAATACGCTGCTGCCAGGGCGGGCTGTTCATTGCATGAAGGCCGCTTCATCCGCCAGCGTCCGTACCAGCGCTCATCGCCAGCCCACAATCGCTGCCAGCTGGTCGCCCGCTGAAGCGTTCGGCGATCCAGGCAATGGCGCGATCCGCCGAGGCGATTGCCGTGGTGGCATGGCCGGTATCTGGCAGACGCAGGTAGTTCACCGCTGCGCCGCGCTTGCAGCTCTGCTCGAAGAAGCGCCAGGTGACCGGCGTCGCGACCAGGCCGTCAGCGTCGGATTGCACCAGCAACAGCGGCGCCGAACCGGCAGCCAACGCCGTGATCGAATTGCGTGCCATCAAGCCATCCCAGGGCGCACGACCGCCCAGATCCAGGCTGCCGAGGCGCGCGCGCAAGCGCAACAAACGCACCAGTGCCGCGGCCGAGAACGGATCGCCTTCGCAGCCGCTGGTGGCTCGCTCGATCACGCCGCGGGTTGTTGCATTGGCAATGGTGGACAGATCGGCGCCGTAGACCCTGGACCAGCTGCGCGCGGTGAACGCGGTCAACAGGCCGCGAACCGTGGTATCGGCATGCTGCATGTTGGCTGCCAGATCCGTAGGCGGCGACACTGCAACCACGCCCTGCAACTGCAGGTCGGGCGCATAGCTGCGTGCGCGTTGCGCGCTGAACAGCGCCGCGTGCCCGCCCTGCGAATGCCCCCAGACCGCGAAGCTGCGGCTTGCACCGGCGGCTGGCAGCGCCGTCGCAGCGCGCACCGAGTCCAGCACCGCTGCCGCGGCGGCGTCGCCCGCCAGGTAGGCATGCGGACCGCGCGTGCCGAGTCCCGGGTAGTCACTGGCGACCACCACCCATCCCCGCGCCAGCATGTCGGCCAGCCCCGGGATCTGGTCCAGGCTACGAATCGGCGTGCACGCCGAATCGATGCCCACGGTGCCGTGCGCCCATGCCACGATGTCGCGCCCTTGAACCGGGCTTGGCCCGTCAGGCGCAACCAGCACGCCGGTGGATTGGGTGGGATCGCCATCGACATCGGTAGTCTCGTAGCGGATACGCCAGGCCTTGGCGCCAGCGGGAGCGCCGTCGGTGGCAACCGCCTCCAGCAGCTTGCCGGGCGCGGCCAACCCAGGCGCGCAACCGGAGTACAGCAAGGTAGCCAGCAACAGCCAGCGTGTCACCGCGTTTCGCATGCGTTCCAGTCCCTGGCTGCCCGATTGCGCTGATGCTAGCTCAATGCAGCGACTGTGGGAGCGGGGGGGGGGGGGGGGGGCGCCCCCCGCCCCCGGGGGCGGGGGGGGGGGGGGGGGGGGGGGGGGGGGGGGGGGGGGGCGCGGCGGCCCGCCGCCCC
>NZ_JBRREG010000084.1:0-23382 GCF_056760155.1 Stenotrophomonas sp. STEN022 | reverse complement strand
CCCCTTGCCGGCGGAAATGGGTGGTCCCTGTTCCTCGGCTGCGGGCTTTGTGTCCACTAAGGTCGCGGCGGCGGTTGGGCCCAGCCTTGCTCGGCAGGGCTCTACCCGCACGACCTCAGCCATCGTGCAGGAACGGCACAAGCCGCGAAGTAGACAACCACTGAACGATCCGGGGCAGTCGGATTGCAAGCAAGCAGAACCGTAGAGCCCAGATCTCCCACCGACACGCAGGCATCGTCCGAGCGGATGCATCGCCGGCTGCGCGGCTTACGCCGCTCCCATAAACCAAATCTCCCCAGCGGCGCGCTGGAATGTCGACCCGCCCATCGACAGGCTGCTGCCGAGCATGGCTCGGCACTACCGACGCGGTTGGCCTGATCGGCACGAGTCACTTCGGTCCGCCCATAAAAAAACTCCCTCCCCGCTGGGCAGTCGGGGAAGGAGTTTCAGGTATTGCTAGTGGAGCTGGATCAGATCAGCGGCGCCGGGGTAGCCGGCAGCGCAACCGGAGCGGCCTTCTTCTTGCGAGCGGCCGGCTTCTTCTTCGCAGCAACCTTCTTGGCGGCCGGCTTCTTGGCGGCAACCTTCTTTGCAGTCTTCTTTACGACCTTCTTGGCAGCTGCCTTCTTGGCAACCTTCTTGACGGCCTTCTTAGCTACTTTCTTGACGGCTTTCTTGGCAGTTGCCTTCTTGGCAACCTTCTTTACGGCCTTCTTCGCTACTTTCTTGGCGGCTTTCTTGGCAGTTGCCTTCTTGGCAACCTTCTTTACGGCCTTCTTGACGGTCTTCTTGGCTGCTGCCTTCTTGACGGTCTTCTTGGCTGCTGCCTTCTTCACGGTCTTCTTGGCGGCTGCCTTCTTCACGGTCTTCTTGGCAACAGCCTTCTTGGCGACCTTCTTCACTGCCTTCTTGGCGGTTGCCTTCTTGGCAACCTTCTTCACGGCAGCCTTCTTGGCGACTTTCTTTACCGCCTTCTTGGCGGCCGGCTTTTTAGCTGCTTTCTTCGTAGCCATGGTTTGTTCCTCGTCAGTGATCTATGGAATTGAAATGCCCAGTTGAAGCAAATCCGCGGTGTTCGGCGGAGGACCGACGACGCGTCTAGCGCATCGTTACGGATACAGAAACACCCACAACGGGTCCCGCTGCAGGTGCCAGATAGAAATCAGGGGGGTGTTTCGCGGAAGGAAGCGAGTCCTGCTCCACCATCAAAAAAATCCTGGCGGACGTCCAAGTTGTGCTTCGCGTCTGAATGTTGATCCGGCTCACTCGCTTCCGCAGGAAAGGTCTGCTGGGCGAAACCTAATCACGGTTTTTTTTACTGTCAACTATCTTTGCAAAATATTTTTCGGAAGCCTTCAGCCTTCCGCGTCCGGTCGCGTGCCGCTACAGCCCGCCGTGCACACCCGCCGACGCTGCACTTACGCGCTCCTGAAAAAACACAAAGTAAAAAAACATCGGTAAAAGCGCACTATTCTTTTCAACGTCGGCAGCACACACCTGCATCAGCACTACTCCATCTGCATCTCAAAGCATGCGACCAACGCCCGCCATGGGCCGCTTCGGTCGCCCCAAAAAAAGTTTGCCGAAGGCAAGGCTTTAGCTGCGCGACGGATCATTTTGCGCAAACTTTTTGGACCACTTCGCAGTCTGCAACGACACCGATCGGAACCACTTCGCGTCCATCGGCATCCGCTTCGACGCACCATCGCCAGCCACTCATCACCACCGATCATCACGTGATGCTGACACCGACATAAAAAAAACGGCCGCTGGTAGCGGCCGCTTTTCGCATCACGACAGGACTCAGTGGTCCTCGTTTTCCAACATCTCGGCATAGTCGTCCGGACCGAGCAGGTCGTTCAACTGATCCGGATCGGACAGCTCGACCACGTACAGCCAGCCGTCGCCGTAAGCGTCTTCGTTGATGGTTTCCGGCTTGTCGGTCACCGCTTCGTTGACTTCGACAACGGTGCCGGACACCGGGCTGTAGACGTCGGAAGCAGCCTTCACCGACTCGACCACAGCGGCACCAACGCCAGCCTGCACGCTGTCACCGACAGCCGGCAGTTCGACATAGACCAGGTCACCCAGCAAGCCCTGGGCATGATCGGAAATACCGACGGTAACGCGGTTGCTGCCTTCGACACGGGCCCACTCGTGGGACTTGAGGAACTTGAGGTCGCCAGGGATCTCGCTCATGGAACTACTCCGGAAAAACGGTGGTCGGGATGAAGCGCTAGTTTAACGAACCGGAAGCAAGGTCGCTTCCGGCCCGGTGCTACAGGTCAAAGATTGATGCCGGCCTGTGCCTGGCCGTCACGCACGAACGGGAACTTGACGATACGCACCGGCACTTCCTTGCCGCGGATGTCCACCCGCACATCACCCGGCGCGCCGGCCGGCACGCGTGCGAAGGCAATCGCCTTGCCCAGCGTCGGTGAGAAGGTACCGGACAGGATCTCGCCTTCGCCATTGGCGGTGAGCACCTTCTGGCCGTGACGTAGCACGCCCTTCTCGTCCATCACCAGGCCGATCATCTGCCGCGCGTTGCCGGCTGCCTTCTGCGCATCCAGCACGGCGCGACCGGTGAACGCGCGCGGCGTGCCATCGGCCAGATCATCCAGCGCCACGGTCCAGGCCAGCGCCGCCTCGTACGGGGTGATGGTTTCGTCCATGTCCTGGCCGTAAAGATTCATGCCGGCTTCCAGCCGCAGCGTGTCGCGCGCACCCAGGCCGGCCGGCTTCACGCCGGCAGCCAGCAGTGCATTCCAGAACGCGACCACCGCACTCTGCGGCAGCAGGACTTCGTAGCCGTCTTCGCCGGTGTAACCGGTACGTGCGACGAACAGTTCAACACCGTCGGTGGAGCTGACGTCCAGTGCGGCGAAGCGACCGAGCTTGTCCAGTGCGGCGCGATCAGACTCGGCCACCAGGCCGGCGACCAGTGCACGCGCCTGCGGGCCTTGCACGGCGATGATGGCCAGGTCTTCGCGCTCGATCACCTCGACGCCGAAGGCTTCGGCGTGCTGACGGATCCAGGCCAGGTCCTTCTCGCGGGTGGAGGCGTTGACCACCATGCGGAACATGTCTTCGGCGAGGAAGTAGACGATCAGGTCGTCGATCACCCCGCCCTGCGCATTGAGCATGCACGAGTACAGGGCCTTGCCGCGGACCTTGACCTTGTCGATGGAGTTGGCCAGCAACTGGCGCAGGAACTCACGGGTGCGCGCACCCTTCAAGTCGACCACGGTCATGTGGCTGACGTCGAACATGCCGGCGGCGGTGCGGACCAGGTTGTGCTCGTCGATCTGCGAGCCGTAGTGGATCGGCATGTCCCAACCGCCGAAGTCGACCATCTTGGCGCCGAGTGAGCGGTGGGTTTCGTTGAGCAAAGTCTTCAGGGTCATGGCCGTTCCACACTAAGGGGACCGCCATTATCCCAGATGGTTACTTTTAAAACCTGCGGCACTGCCACAACGGCAGTACCTCAGCGGCATTCAGACTGGCTGCACCTTCAGCGTCATGCCATCCACGGCCACCACCCGCACTGCGCTGCCCTGCGGCAGGTCGGGGCCGGCGACCACCCAGAACGCATCGTCCACCTTGGCCCGACCGACGCCGGCGCTGATGGCTTGATCCAGCGTCACCACCCGCCCGATCAGTTGTTCGGCACGGCGATTGAGCAAGGGCTGGTCGCTGGGCCGTGCCCGCTGCCGGAACCAGGTGCGGTAAACCTGGATCGAGACAAAGCTCAGCACCACGAACAAGATCACCTGCAGCAGCACGCTCATGCCGTCGATTGCCCATACGGTGAGGAACACCGCCGCTGCAGCGATGCCCATCCACAGCATGAAGGCACCCGGCGCCAGCGCCTCGGCGGCGAACAAGGTCACCGCCAGCGCCGCCCATATCACCACTTCCCAGCGCATGGCTCAGCGCCCCAGCGGCGGCGGGTTGCCGCGTGCCGGCTGCTTGGTTTCGCCCTCCTTGGCGAAAGCTTCCTTGGCCAGTTCCGAGATACCGGCAATGGAGCTGATCACACCGGTGGCCTCCATCGGCATCAGCACCAGCTTCTGGTTGGGCGAGTTGGCCAGTTCACTGAAGGCTTCCACGTACTTCTGCGCGATGAAGTAGTTGATCGCCTGCACGCTGCCGTTGGCAATCGCGTCGGACACCATCGCCGTCGCCTTGGCCTCGGCTTCGGCCAGACGCTCGCGCGCCTCCGCATCGCGGAACGCGGCTTCCTTGCGGCCTTCGGCCTCCAGTACCGCCGACTGCTTCTGGCCTTCGGCGCGCAGGATCTCCGACTGGCGGATACCTTCGGCCTCCAGCACCGCTGCACGCTTGTTCTGTTCGGCCATCTTCTGCTGCTGCATCGACTGCACCAGGTTGGCCGGCGGCTGGATGTCCTTGATCTCGATGCGGGTGACCTTGACGCCCCACGGATTGGTGGCATGGTCGACCACGTTGAGCAGCTTGGCGTTGATGGTCTCGCGCTGGCTCAGCGATTCATCCAGGTCCATCGAGCCGATCACGGTACGGATATTGGTCTGCACCAGGGCGATCATCGCCACTTCCAGATTGGCCACTTCATAGGCCGCCTTGGCCGCATCCAGCACCTGGAAGAACACCACCCCATCCACCCGCACCACCGCATTGTCCTTGGTGATGACGTCCTGGCTGGGAACGTCCAGCACCTGCTCCATCATGTTTACCTTGCGGCCGACGCCGTAAACAATCGGGATCAGGAAGTGCAGGCCGGGGCTCATCGTATGCGTGTACTTGCCGAAGCGTTCCACCGTCCATTCGTAGCCCTGCGGCACCATCCGCACCGTCTTGAACAGCACGATGATGCCGGCCACCACGACCACCAACGCCAACAACCCTGCTCCGCCGCCCATGAGACCGTTCCTTGTGCTGATTGATGTGCCGAGTATAGCGACAGCCCCGGAAACCACCGGGAAGGCGTTTACAGGCGCACCCGCCCGCGCAGGATGTCGACGAACATCACCCAATCACCGGCAAATGAATAGAAGGGGTGGCGGAAGGTCGCCGGCCGGTTCTTCTCGAAGAAGAAGTGCCCCACCCAGGCAAACCCGTAACCGCATAGCAGTGCGAACCACAGCCAACGCAGCTGGCCGGTCCACAGCAGCATCGCGACACAGAGCAGCACGCCGCAGCTGCCGATGAAATGCAGGCGGCGACTGACGACGTTGCTGTGTTCGCCCAGGTAGAACGGGTAGAACTGGCGGAAGCTGCTGAAACGCGACATGGCCGGCATCCAGGACAGGATGCGCCCAGCATAGGCGTTTCAGTTGCTGCGTGGGGCGAACATGATTACCGCCATGCCGAGCAGGCAGAGGCCGCCGCCGAGCAGGTCCCAGCGGGTGGGCTTGACCGAGTCCACCAGCCACAACCACAGCAGCGCCACACAGACATAGACACCGCCGTAGGCAGCATAGACGCGCCCGCTGGCGGTCGGATGCAGGGTCAACAACCAGGCAAACAGGGCCAGGCTGGCGGCAGCCGGCAACAGCAACCACGGACTGCCCTGCTGTCGCAGCCACACCCACGGCAGATAGCAACCAACGATCTCCGCCAATGCGGTCAGCAGGAACAGGGCGAAGGTTTTCACTTCGCCGCGTCCTTTTCATGATGCTTGACCTGCTGCCACAGTTCCTCCTGCTGCTGCAGGTCGAGCTGCGACATTGCGTTTCCCTGCCCAGCCGCCAGCGCTTCCATTGCACGGAAGCGGCGCTCGAACTTGTGGTTGGCATGACGCAGGGCGGTGCCGCTATCGACCTTCGCGTGGCGGGCAAGATTGGCGCATACAAACAACACATCGCCCAGTTCTTCCTGCAGGCGCGTGTGGTTGTCCACGCCAGTGGCGGCAAGCTCGAACTCGGCCTGCACTTCGTCGATTTCCTCGCGCAGCTTGTCCAGCACCGGTACCGCATCGGGCCAATCGAAGCCGGTTCGGGCGGCACGCGACTGCAGTTTGGTGGCGCGCAGCCACTCCGGCAGTCCACGCGAAATACCGGCCAATGCCGACCCATCCTGCTCGCCCTTGGCGGCGCGTTCGCTGCGCTTGATCTCGTCCCAGTTGGCCAACACCTCGTCGGCATCGCTGACCTCGGTATCGGCAAAGATGTGCGGGTGACGGCGGATCATCTTGTTGCTGATCGATGCCACCACATCACCGAAATTGAATGCGCCCTGCTCGCTGGCCATCTGCGCGTGGAATACCACCTGCAGCAGCAGATCGCCGAGCTCGTCCTTCAGATCCGGCAGGTCGTTGCGGTCGATGGCGTCGGCCACTTCGTAGGCCTCTTCGACGGTATACGGCGCGATGCTGGCGAAGTCCTGCTCCAGGTCCCACGGGCACCCGCCATTGGGATCGCGCAGGCGCGCCATGATCTGCAGCAGGGTATGGATATCGGTCAATTCGGACATGCGCGCATCACCTTGGGTACGAATACGCCGGCAATTGCCGGCGTTTGAAGTTCACTGCAGGCAGCCAGTGGCTGGGCGTCAAAGCCCTGCCACCCACTCCTGCCACGGCAACGAGGCATCACCCAAGGCAACGAAGTCGCCATTGAGCAGACGCGGGCGTTGGTTGTAGGCGAACGGCACACCGTCATCGGCGGCCAATACCACTCCGCCTGCCGCTTCCAGCACACACTGGCCGGCGGCGGTATCCCATTCACTGGTTGGCCCAAGGCGCGGGTACACGTCCAGCGTACCTTCGGCGATGCGGCAGAACTTCAACGAGGAACCCTGCGCGACCAACTCGATCTCGCCCATCCGCGCCAACAAGGTGGCCGTACGGGCACTGGCATGTGAGCGGCTGGCGGCGACCCGCAGCGGCGATGCCGGTGGCACACGGGTGTAGATCGCATCCTGCTGCTCACCGCTGCGGCGCCAGGCCTGGCCACCGCGCTGTGCATGCCAGATGACCTCGGTGACCGGTGCCTGCACCACCCCAAACACCGATACGCCCTGCTCGATCAGCGCGATGTTGACGCTGAATTCGCCATTGCGCTTGATGAACTCACGGGTGCCGTCCAGCGGATCCACCAGCCAATAGCGCTGCCACTGCCGACGCACTTCCCAAGGCAACTGCGCGGATTCTTCAGACAGCACCGGGATATCCGGGGTCAGCTGCGACAGGCCTGCAACGATCAGCCGGTGGGCGGCCAGATCGGCCGTGGTGACCGGACTGTCGTCGGACTTGTGCTCGATATCGAAGCCACTGGCATAGACCTGCATGATCGCCGCGCCTGCGCGTTGGGCAATATCCAGCACGCCTTCGCGCAGCACGTCATCTACTACTGCGCTCATGCGCCACCTCGCAGCCACTCACGGGCAATGAACAGGGCCGCCAGCGAGCGTCCCTCGGAAAAATCCTCGCGCAGCATCAGCTGGTCCAGCTCGGCCAGCTTCCACGGCACCACTTCCAGTTCCTCGGGCTCGTCGCCGGGCAAACGCTGCGGATACAGGTCGCGCGCCAGCACCAGGGTGGACTGATGACTCATATAAGTAGGCGCCAAGGTCAGGCTGCGCAGCGCATCCAGTTTGCGCGCGCCATAACCGGCCTCCTCCTTGAGTTCGCGGTCGGCCGCTTCGATCGGCGTTTCGCCTTCATCGATGCGCCCTTTGACCAGGCCCAGCTCGTAGCGATGCAGGCCGGCGGCGTATTCACGCACCAGCAGCACAGTCTCATCATCGAGCATGGGCACCACCACGACAGCGCCGTGGCCGCCGCTGACAAGCCGCTGGAAATGCCGGCGCTCGCCGTTGGAAAACTCCAGATCCAGCTGCTGCTGGCGGAAGGGACCGATGTGTTC
Source organism: Stenotrophomonas sp. STEN022 (assembly GCF_056760155.1). Classification (NCBI taxonomy): domain Bacteria; kingdom Pseudomonadati; phylum Pseudomonadota; class Gammaproteobacteria; order Lysobacterales; family Lysobacteraceae; genus Stenotrophomonas; species Stenotrophomonas sp. STEN022. Next base: position 15,535 of record NZ_JBRREG010000084.1, on the reverse strand, counting down.
TTCGACCACGTTGTGGATCTGTGGCAGGCGGCGACTCATGCGCCACTCCAGGCAAAACGACGGCAGACCGATAGAATGCGCATTGGCAGATACGTTTTCATGACGTTGAAATGCTAGCAGACCCAGCCGCTCCCCACGCGGCACAGCCTTTGCGAGAACTCCCATGCGCCTTACCCGTAGCCCGATCGAACTACCGCTTGCCGTCGGCCAGACCCTGTCCCTGCCGGAGGATGTGGCCAACCATCTGGTACGGGTGATGCGTCTGCGCGAGGGCGAAGGCTGCATCCTGTTCAACGGCGATGGCAACGACTATGCAGCCACCCTCAGCGCGATCAGCAAGCGCGAGGTACAGGTACACATCGACAGTGCCCAGGCCGTCGACAATGAATCACCGCTGGCGATCACCTTGCTGCAGGGCATTGCCAGGGGCGAGAAGATGGACCTGATCCTGCAGAAGGCCACCGAGCTCGGAGTCAGCCGCATCATCCCGGTCAATGCCGAGCGCACCGAGGTCAAGCTGGATGCGGCACGGGCCGAGAAGCGCATCGCTCACTGGCGCAACGTGGTGGGTTCGGCCTGTGGCCAATCCGGGCGCGCGCGGATTCCATCCATTGGCAGCCCGCAGGCGCTGGCCGCGGCCGCCGCGGCACTGCCCGAGCAGACCCTGCGCCTGACCCTGGACCCGTTGGGCGAACACCGCCTGATCTCGCTGCCCGCCGCGCCAGCCAATGGCGTGGTGATAGCTATTGGTCCTGAAGGTGGCTGGTCGCCGCGTGATCGCCAGCAACTGAGCGAGGCGGGCTTCCAGGGCCTTCAGCTGGGCCCGCGCATCCTGCGCACGGAGACCGCCGGCCTGGCCGCAATCGCGGCCCTGCAGGCGCGGCTGGGGTACCGTTTGGGCGGCGCGGTGCTGGGTTGGGGGGTTACCTAAAACCCGGTGGGCGGTTTGGGGTGGGGGCTTATGCGGCGAAGCTGGCATCGTTGAAATCGCCAACCGGTCTGCAATCTGATGAACAGTGAGCTTCGCGGCGTACGCCGCTCCCACAATGCCGAGGATCGCCGGGAAAGCCTCTGCCGAGCATGGCTCGGCACTACAGGTGCCCGATGCGGGTGCCTCGTGCTGGTCAGGCTACGGCTTCTGCCAGGGCGAGGATGACCGCGCTTTCGACCGCGTCCAGGTCAGGCAACAGCGCGCTTTGTTCGCCCAGCAATACGCGCATGTGCACGCCTACCGGCAGGCTTTCTTCTGATGCGTCGGCCAACAGGCCGTCGCGGGGTACCGCAATCAGCTGCGGGAAGGACTGGGTCAGCAGCGCGAAATACGGTAGGTCCGGGTTGCCACCCAGCGCCTTGAGCACCACCACCTTGTTGTTGCTGGTCACCATTTCATTGCCATGGCCACTAAGCCCGGCATAGGACAGCAACGGCACGCTCCAGCCATGCCACGCGATCTGCCCGACCAGCCACCCGGGGGTATTGGCAATCGGCTCGACCGCCACGCGCGACATCATTTCCGCAACCGTCGCGTTGGGCAGCAATACGCGCTCGGTACCGGCCTGTATCAGTACCCCGCGGACTTCATCGTTGTTTGCGTAGCTCATCGTCAGTTCCTGGGTCGCGCTGCGGTCAGGCCGCGCAATGCACAGCCAATTCGGCGGCGAGATATTCCGGATCACCAGCGTTCATGCCAGCGACAGCGAGCTGGCTGGCAGCGGCCGGGTCATAGCACCCCTCGCCGATCTGACCCGCCACCCAACCACCCTTGCCGGCAAATTCCAGCACCGGCGCAACCATCGCCACATCGGCGCCGCTGAGCAACAGCACCGCACTGCGGTCCGGTTGCAGGGCGCCGAGCAGATCATTGGCTTGCGCACTGAAGCGCAGGCCTTCAGCTGTCGCCTCGACGCCGATGACATCCGGAAGAATGTAGACATCGCCGGGAACCAGGTTCTGGCCGGGGTCGGCCAACGTGACCGGCAACGGCGTCGCCCTTGCCATCTGCTTGACCAGATTGGCGTAGCGGCCACCATCCAGACGCAGTTGCACCAGCACCGGGCGTGCGAAGTCTTCAGGTAGGCCTGCCAGTACGCGGCGCACCGCATCCGGACCGCCGATACCAGCAACCAACAGCACCGCTCCATTGCCTTCGGCTGCATCTTCATCTATCTCGACCAACGACAGCTCGCTGTTGAGCAGGCTGGCCAAGGCCGGCGGCGGCACTGGCGAGCTGCTGGTAACGGCAGGCGTCGTCTCGTAGCCGTCGTCTTCCAGCAGCGACCAACTGCTGAAGTCGCCAACCGAAGTCTTTTTGCTTTCAGCTTCAACCGGCGTAACAACCAGCTCCGGTGGCAGTGGCGGTGGCGTGCTCAATGACTGCGGCAGCGACGGCTGCGCCGCTCCTGCGATCAGTTCCTCGAACGACAGCACTTCCGGTCGCGGTTCAAGCGCGCTCGCCGGTGCCACATAGATTTCGTCGGCTGGCAGGTCGTAGGCCTGCACCTGCGCCTCATCAAGATGGAACTGCAGCGGTGCGTCCATATGCCCGTCGGCCGGACGCGGCGGTAGACCCGGCTCCAAGGTAATTGCCGGCTCCGCCTCTTCATGTTCCAGGCCCGGCGGCAGCACGTTGTCGTGGCCCTGCAGCTTGGCGGCCAGATGACGGATCCACCGCTGTGCTTCCCAGCCTTCGCGACGCGCAGCCAGCTCGGCTTCCTCAAACAACAGAGAAAGCTCTGGTGTCTCCAGCACCGATTCCAGCCGTTCCAGCGCGTCCTCGACTGCCGGCTCCAGGGCCACCAGCACTACCTGCGGCGCGGCCGAGGTGAGCGCCGCCGGCTCCAGCTGGTTGGGGTCTTCTTCCAGCACGATGCGGCCGCCAGCGGCGACCAGCGCCTCGCGCAGGCGATCACGGGCGGCACCGGCACGGGCCAGCAGTGCAACCGGCTTGGCAGTGTCGTCAGTCGCGTGCACGGGCGATCCCCAGCAGGTCATAGACATTGCGCATCAAATCCAGCTCCTGGTACGGCTTGCCGAGATAGCGTTGCACGCCGATCTCGAATGCGCGTTGGCGATGCTTGTCGCCACTGCGCGAGGTGATCATCACGATCGGGATGTTCTTGTAGCGCGGATCAGCACGCATCGCGGTGGCCAGCTCGTAGCCGTCCATGCGCGGCATCTCGATATCCAGCAGCATCAGATCCGGAATGCGCTCTTCCAGCTGCTCCAGCGCTTCCACGCCATCGCGGGCCACCGCTACATCCAGGTTGTGACGCTCCAGCACACGGCCGGTGACCTTGCGCATCGTCAGCGAATCGTCGACCACCATCACCAGCGGCACGTGGCGCTGGCTGTTGGTTTCGGTGTGTTCCACCAGCTGCTGCGGCTGGGTGAGATGACGACGCACCAGCGGTGCCACGTCCAGGATCACCACCACGTTGCCTTCACCGGTGATCGTGGCGCCGTAGATGCCCGGCACCGACGCGATCTGCAGGCCCACCGGCTTGACCACGACTTCGCGGTTGCCCAGTACCTGGTCGATCGCAACCGCTGCACGCAGGTCGCCAGAGCGCACCAGCAGCAACGGGATCTCGGCCTGACCTTCGGCCTTGGCAGCAACCTGACCCACCAGGGTGCCGAGGTTGTACAGGCTGAAATCTTCGCCGTTGTAGTGGTAGCCGCCCTGCCCGGACTCGAAACGCTCGCGGGAGATACGGCCGATACCGCTGACCGATGCCACCGGCACCGCGTAGGTGGTTTCGCCGATGCGGACAAACACCGCCTGGGTGACTGCCAGGGTCTGTGGCAGGCGCAGGGTGAAGGTCGCGCCCTGGCCACGCACCGAGTGGATGTCCACCGAGCCGCCAAGCTGGCGCACTTCGTTGCGCACCACGTCCATGCCCACACCGCGGCCAGCCAGCTGGCTGACCTGTTCGCTGGTGCTGAAGCCGGACGCAAAGATCATCTGGTCCAGCTGGGTATCGTCGATCTGCTCGCCGCTGCCCAGCAGGCCACGCTGCTCGGCGCGGCGACGGATCGCCTCGCGGTCCAGGCCGGCACCGTCATCGCCCACTTCCAGCACGATTTCCGAACCTTCGCGGCGCAGACGCAGGGCGATTTCGCCTTCTTCCGGCTTGCCTGCGGCAGCACGTGCGGCCGGCTGCTCCAAGCCGTGCGCAACGGAGTTGCGCAGCATGTGCTCCAGCGGCGCGACCATGCGGTCCAGCACATTGCGATCGAGTTCGCCGTGGGTGCCTTCCAGCTTCAGGTGCACCTGCTTGTCGGTCTCCTGCGCGGCCTGACGCACCACGCGGCGCAGACGCGGCACCAGACCATCGAACGGCACCATGCGCGCGCGCATCAGGCCATCCTGCAGTTCCGAGCTGACACGCGACTGCTGCTGCAGCAAGGTGTCGTAGTTGCGCGACAAATCGTCCAGCACACCTTGCAGACCGCCCAAGTCGGCCGCCGATTCGTTCAGCGCACGGCTGAGCTGCTGCAGGGTGGAGAAACGGTCCAGTTCCAGCGGATCGAAGGTCTGGTCTGCCTGCTCATGCTCGCGGCGGTAACGCGCCACGATCTGTGCTTCGGTTTCCAGGTCCAGACGACGCAGCTGGTCGCGCAGACGCGCGTTGGTGCGATCCAACTCGGCCATGGCGCCACGGAACGCGCCCAGCTGCTGCTCCAGGCGCGAGCGGTAGATCGCCACTTCGCCGGCGTGGTTGACCAGGCTGTCGAGCAGGTCGGCGCGTACACGCACCTGTTCCTGTCCGCGCGGGGTGCCTTCTTCTTCGTTGCCGGCCTGCTCTTCGCGAAGCGGTGCAGACAGCGGCTCGATGGCGGCCAGCGGCTGCGGCAGCACCTCGACGGCGGCAACACTTTCCGGTGCCGATTCGAGCGCGGTCACAGCTGCTTCAACCGGTGCCTGCGCGGCTTCGGCGCGCCCATCGGTACGCGCTTCGAAGGCCTCGATCAGGTCGGTCGGCATCACTACCGCGCGATGCTCGCCGGTGCGGATCAACAACTGGTGCAGACGGTCGAAACCGCGCTCCAGCAACTGCACGTCGGCGCGGGTGATCTCGGTGCGGTTGGCTGCAACCGCCTCCAGCAGCGATTCGATAGAATGGCCAAGGTCGCCGATGGCATTGATGCCGGCCATGCGTGCGCCACCCTTGAGGGTGTGCAGGTCACGCTGCAGGCCAGCCAGCGCTTCGCGGTCTTCCGGTGCGGCGCGCATATCGTTGACCAGACCATCGCAATGGTCGAGCAGGTCCTTGCCTTCCTCGACAAAGATATCGACCAGCTCGCGATCCAGGTCGGCGAAGTTCAGCGGCCCCGCGTCCAGCTCGTGCGCCACAGGCGCGGCGGCCTGTTCCGGCAGCGCTGCGGTCAGCGGTGCCAGCACGGTCTTGGCGACGAGGAGGGCTTCAACAGCGGCTGGCTCAACTACGTCGCTCGCAGCCACATCATCAAGCTGTGCGGCTTCTTCAAGCTGCTCGGCTTCTTCAGTCGCCAGCGCGTCCTCGACCGAAGCATCTTCTTCGCTCGAAGCGATCTCTTCGATCACGACGATCTCTTCGGCAGCGACTTCTGCTTCTACTTCTGCTTCTGCCTCAGCTTCGGTTTCGGCTTCATCAGCAGATACCAGCTCCAACGCTGCATCCACAACCGGTTCATCGCCAATCACAGCAACATCATCGGCCCGGGCCACGTCGATCGATGCCTGTACGGCAGTGTCATCGATGACTTCGTCGTGCTCCGCGGCTACATCAGCCTGCTCTTCGACCACAGCCTGTTCAACGGCGTGCGCTACCGTCAGCTCGCCTTCTTCAGTCTGCTCAGCCAGGCTTGATACCTCGGTTTCGGCATCAGTCGAGCCCAGCTGCGCTGCGCCGACGGCAACTGCAGTCGCGCCGCTAGCGATGGCCAGGGCGCGTGCGATCACGCTGTCACGATCATCCAGACCACTGGACGCTTCCAGAGTTGCCGACTGGCTCGGCTGACTGTCCTCGACCTGCGTGTCGACTGCATCAGTTGCAAATGCGGTGTCCGCATCACTGCCGACAGCCGACTCGGTTGCGATCTCGCCAGCTTCTACAGCGAGCTGCGAATCGGTAGCTTCTGCGGCCTGCTCCGGCTCCTCGGCGTCGTCTGCAACACCCCAGGTCGAGGCCCGCACTGCGTCGTAGTGATCCTCGGCCTCGGTGGCATGCTGCGAAACAGCCGGTTCGGTGACCTCAGCCGATTCGGCGATGTCGTTCTGTCCGGCCGCTTCGTCAACGGCAACCACATTTGCCAGTTCGCTTTCGACAACGGCTTCGACCGGCTCCGACAACGATTCAGCAGCAATGGAATCACCGCTCTCGACCTCGTCAAGCGCGCCGTGCTCGGCCGCGTCAGCAACCGGCAGCAGGAACTCGGGTTCTGCTGCAACAGGCAGTTCGGTGGTTTCCACCAATACGACGCTGCCAGGCGTCTCATCCAGCAAGCCGGAGTCGAAGTACGCAGACAGGTCTTCGGTGCCAACCGCGTCGGAGCTGATGCTGCTGTCCGCCGAACCTGGTGACTGCACAGCCACCACATCGTCAGCAGCAAGCTCGTCTTCGGCCAGCATCGGCGGCCACTTGCCATCCGGCAAGGCATCAACCAACGCCTGCAGACGTTCGGCCACACCCGGGAACGCGGGGATGCGCGGCGAGTCAGCCCGCAAGGCCGTAATCGTGGCGTGCACCGCCGCCGCCATCTGCGCCAGCGCATCCACGCCCGCGGCAGTCGGCGTAACCGCCGCTGCCAGCGAACGCTTGACGAAAGTTTCCGCCGGGCTGGTGATCTGGGTGATCACCGGCACATCGGTCATCGCGAATGCACCGCTCATGGTGTGCACGGCGCGCAACAGGTCCTCGGACACCGGCTGCGGCTGTGCAGCCGAGCCAGCCAACCAGGCATTGACCGTGACCAGATGCGCGCCGATCTCGGCTTCGAGAATCTCGCGCAGCACCTCATCCACCGACGCAGGGGTACCTTCCGCATCGTCGATTGCGATGGCTGCTGCAAAATCGCTTTCCGCCGGCTCGACGACCGCGATTTCCGGCGCCACCGGCTCAGCCGGCGCGGCCGCTGCAACAGCGCTGGCACCGGTGACGTAGAACGCTTCTTCGCCTGCGGCAATGCGGTCAGCCACATCCTGTATGCCCAACAGGTCGGACTGGATGTTGCCAACGCCGCGCAGCGCGGCATTCAGTTCCGGCAATACGTCATAAGCCTGCGTCACCGCGGCCATTACGGCCGGGCTGGCGGGGCGGCTGCCGTCGAGCACGCGGTTGAGCATGCTCTCGATCTTCCAGCTGAACTCGCCCAGGGTGCGTGCACCCACCAGGCGCCCGCTGCCCTTCAAGGTATGGAATACGCGCCGGACCGGGCGCAGACGCTCCATGTTGGCTGGTGCAGCGCGCCATGCGGGCAGCAGGTTGCCAAGGTTCTCAAGTTCTTCGTCGAATTCCTCGATGAAGACGTCACGGATGTCCTGATCGATTACATCGCCGCCATCGATGAAGCCGCCATCAAGCTGCTGCGCCGGCGCGGAAGCACGCGTCGGCGCGGCAGCACTGGCAGCACTATCGGCAACTTCCGCCGTAACCGGCTCAGGCTGCAACTCTTCAGGTACTGCGAACGGATCGAAGGCCTCGGCAGCTGCATCAAGCTGCGCCATGAATGCAGCGGTTTCCATATCCAGCTTGGACACAGCTTCCGCCGGCATGGATGCCGGTTCGATCGGGGCGGATGCCCGTTCAAGCGGCGTGGTCGCCAGCTCCCAGTCGTTTGCCGGCGATACCGGCGTGCTCGTTGCACCATCGATCACCGGGTTGACGGCTTCCAGCTCCGGGCTGAAGAACACATCGGTGTCGGCAAACTCAAGGTTGACCAGCTCGGCATCAAGCACGCCGGTGCTGGCAGGCTCGGACGCCTGCACTGCTGCTGTATCAGTACCGTCCAGCGTCAACAGCGACGCGTCGAAGTGATAGCTGTCGCTCGCGCCGGCAGACGTCGCGTCCTCGGCGGCGACCGGGTCGAAGCTCGCGGCAAACGACGTCGGTGCTTCTGCGCCATTCGAATCCGCCGACTCCTGGCCTTCAAGCACCATCGGCGCCAAGCTGAAACTGCTCGCAGCGGCATCCAGTGTCTCGGCGGTCACTGGATCGAATGCAAAACTCTCGGCTGCAACATCTGCTGCCTGCGATGCAGACTCCGCAGGCGCGTCCACAACCTGGACCGGTGTGACTGGGGTTGCCACGGCATTGATCGCCGCGCCAAACACCAACGGGTAATCAGCGACAGCGGCCTGCGGCTTTTCTTCCATTTCCAGGGGCGGCAACGGCGGCGGCACGGCCGCTGCAGCGAGGATCGCTGCCTGTTCGACGGCCGGCGTTGCTTCGCTCGCCGTTTCGACAGTTTCAGCCGGTGCTTCGACCACATCCGCAGCTACCGAATCGGCCACGGCGATGCCTGCGCTGTCCGCAACGGCTGCGGTGCTCAGGTCGGCAACCGCCGTCTCGACAACAGCACTGTCGGCCACGGTCTGCTGCGACGGAATCGGCCAGTAACGCAGGGTTTCCAGGCTGGTGCGGGTGATATCGAGGATTTCCTCGCGGCCCGGGCGGCGATCGCGCAGGGCTTCAAGGAAGTACTCCAAGCTGGCCATGGCGTCGGCCAGGGTGTCGAGCTGGCGGCCGCTCGGGATACGCTGGCGTGCGATCAGTTCGACATCGATGTACTGGCGCACGGCCTGCAGGTAATCGGCCGGCGCCGGCATTTCCAGCATGCGCAGTGCGCCGGAGACCTCGCCCAGCAGACGTGGCACTTCGGCCAGGCGGGCATGGTCCCAATTGGTCTCGATGAAGGCGACAAAGGATTCGCGCGCAGCGGTGAAATTGGCGATGGCTTCATGCGCCAGCACTTCCACGGTGCGGCGCGTCTCCACCGAACCCGCATCATCTTCACCCGCGACGTTAGCGCCCAGGTGGGCAACCTGCTCGTCCAGCGAGGCGTCCACATAGAGCAGCGCGCCGGCGATATCCAGCAACAGGTTGTCATCGATCTGACGACTGCCGTTGACGACCTCGTGCAGCGCATCGCGCTGCTGGGCAACGATGCCACGGGCAACGCCCAGGCCCATCACGCCCAGGGTATCGGAGACGGCGCCCAGCTCATTGACCTGCACCTGCAGGTCGGCCGGATTGCCATCCATGCGCATATGCAGATCGAGCGCATCCTTGATGCGCATCAGCTCTTCCTTGACCGCACTGCCGACGGTATCGAGCAGCTCGCGGTTACGCCCGCTCACGCTGCCACGTGCGTGCTCAAGCTCGTCCGGGCTGGCGTCGCTGGCATCGGGATTGAAGGCGAACAGCACGCTTTCATTGATGCCTTCAGCGCCGCGTGCCGCGCGGATGTCATTGAGCAACGGCAGCAGCACGATCGGGATATCACGGTGGCCGTTCTGCAGGCGCTCCAGGTAGTCGGGCAGCAGCACGGTGCCGCGCATCAGCGTGGCGCAGGCCTCATCGCGGTCGGCGACGCCACCGTCACGCACCGCATTGGCCAGCAGTTCCAGCTCCTCGGCAACCATCGCTGGCGCATACAGCTCTACCATCCGCAGCGTGCCCTGCACCTGGTGCAGGTAACCGGCGCAGAAACGCATGCGACTGGAATCGCTGGGATCCTCCACGAACGCCTCGACCTCGTTGCGCACCTGGCGCAGGGTCTCGTCCAGCTCGGGCTTTACCCACCCAAGAGCTGCGTGGCTCATCGCATCGCGCAAGGTACTCATCGCACTCCCCCGTGCAGCATCAATTGCATGCCGTCCGGGCGGCCCTGCGTTGCGTTGTGACGAAACTTCATCTGCTGATTCCTCTGCATCCCCGCCCGATCAGTCCGTTCAGGCCGGCAACTTGAAGTCGGCCACCGAGCGGCGCAGCTCTGCCGCCAACTGGTTCAACTGACCCAGCGAGTCGGCGGTCTGCCCGGCACCCTGCGAGGTCTGGCCGGTAATCTGCCGGATAACGCCCATCGTCTGGGTGATGTCGGTAGCTGCCGAGGCCTGCTGGTTGGCGGCGATGGAGATGCTTTTAATCAAGTTGTTGAGTGCGTTGGACACGCGCTCGATTTCGGTCAGTGCGGTACCGGCGTCTTCTGCCAGGCGCGCACCGGACACCACTTCGGCGGTGGTCTGTTCCATCGAGGTGACCGCTTCGTTGGTATCGGCCTGAATCGCCTGCACCAGACCTTCGATTCGACGGGTTGCGCCGGAGGTACGTTCTGCCAGGCGCTGCACTTCGTCGGCCACCACGGCGAAACCGCGACCGGCTTCACCGGCCGAGGCTGCCTGCACGGCCGCGTTCAATGCCAGGATGTTGGTCTGCTCGGAAATGTCGTTGATCAGTTCCACGATCGAGCCGATTTCCTGCGAGGACTCACCCAGGCGCTTGATGCGCTTGGAGGTTTCCTGGATCTGGTCGCGGATCTGGTCCATGCCCTGGATGGTCTGCCGCACCACGCCGGCACCTTCGGTCGCGATGACCACCGAGCGCTGCGCCACTTCGGCCGACTCGGTGGAGTTGCGCGACACCTGCTCAATGGAGGTGGCGATTTCGCCGATACGGTCCGAGGCGCTGGTGATTTCGTCGGCCTGGTGGCCTGCGGCCTCTGCCAGCTGCATTGCCGTTGCCTGGGTTTCCTGTGCCGACACCGCCACCTTGGAGGAGATGTCGTTGATGGTGGTCACCAGGTGGCGCAGTTCGTCCACGGCGTAGTTGATAGCGTCGGCGATGGCGCCGGTCATGTCCTCGGTCACCGAGGCCTTTACCGTCAGATCACCTTCACCGAGCGAGCTGATTTCGTCCAGCAGGCGCATAATCGCCTGCTGGTTGCGGCTGTTGAATTCCACCTGGGTCTGGTAACGCACGTCCTGCTCACGCGAACGGGTGCGCACCGTACTCCAGACGAAGCCAATGATCGACAGCACCGACAGGCCGCCGAAGATCACGCTCCACCAGAAGTTCGGGAAGATACGGGTATCACGGGCCGAACCGAAGGCCGAGAACGCATCGAACAGCTTGCGGCTGCTCTCCAGCATCTTGTCCGAGCCGGTGGCCAGTGCGGCCGCCGAGGACTGTGCAGCGAACAGGTTGCGCGAGCTGGCCAGAATCGCGTCGGCATCCTTCTTCATCTTTGCCCACTGGTTGGCCGATTGTTCCAGCGCAACCTGCGCATTGGCATTGCGCACGGCGGAAATGCCCATTTCCTCATTGCCGTTGCGCAGGCCTTCCAGCACCTGGGTGAACACCACCATGTCGCGTGCCAGCGCGTCGCCTGCGCCGCTCGCACCGGCACCGCCAGCGCGGATTTCGGTAACGCGGCGGGCCATGGTGCCAACCACCACCACCTGCTGCAGGCCGTTGTAGACCTGCGAGGACTGGGCACCACCGGCGGTCATTGCCCGCACCACTTCGTTCAACTGTGCCTGCAGCTGCGGCACCGCGCCGACGAAGGCATCGGCATTACCGGCAAGGGCCAGCACGGCCGGCTCGGAGGCAACAATCTGCTCGGCGTTCTTGGACAGCGGCTTCCAGGTATCGACCAGCGCGCTCAGCGGGCCGGACACGCCAGTCTCATTGCCGTAACGGCCCTGCAACTCGCTGACCGTACTTTCCACCTTGCTGCGCGTGTCCTTGAACGCTGCGTAGCTTTCGCGGCTACCGGCCACGGCTTCACGGCCCTGGTTGGCCAGCTGCTGTGACAGCACCTGCAGATCGGCGGCGCCGGTACTGGCGCCGGCCAGTCGACTGCCCTGCCAGGTGGCCACGCCGGTGTTGGCACCGAACACGACCATCGAGAGCACCAACAAGCCCAACCAGAAGTTGGTGCTTACGTTGCCAAGCTTGCCAGTCTTGGCGGCTTCAGGAGCAGTACTCATCGTTCGACCTCGGTCTCAATACGAAGAGGCAAGCGCGCCGATCAGGCGGCCGCTTGCCGGAATTCAGGAGTGCGGGAAAGCAGCGACAGCGAAAACACACCCCAGTCACGGCCTTCATCATGGAAGGCGCGTTCGACGAAGTGCGCGTAACGGCCCTGGGCGATGTCACCAGCCGGCACCTGCATCGGTGCCTCGAAGCTGCGCTGGCCATACAACTCGTCGATCACCAGGGCCACGTCACCGCCGCTCTGGCGCATGATCAACACGCGCTGGCCTTCCTGTGGCGGCGTACGCTCACCTTCCAGGAAGTTCTTCAGGTCCACCACCGGGAACAGGTTGCCGCGCAGGTTGCCCACGCCCAGCAACCAGGACTGCGCGCCGGGAACCGGCGTGACCGGCGGCATCGGCACGATTTCCACCACTTCGCGGAAATCCGAGACCAGATGCCGGCTGCCAACGCGGTAACCCACGCCACGCCAGACATCCTGCGAAAAGCTGCGCTCGGGCAGCTGTACCGCGTGCGCCAGACTGCGGCGTTCGTAGGCTTCAAGGATGTCGAATGGAGAACGCATCAACCCACCAGTTTGTTGATCCGCGCGATCAGATCATCCTCGCGCGGCGGCTTGACGATGTAGTCGCTGGCGCCTTGACGCATGCCCCAGGCCTTGTCGGTTTCCATGCCCTTGGTGCTGACGATCAGCACCGGGATGGCACGCGTGGACTCGTCACGCGACAGCGCGCGGGTCGCCTGGAAACCGCTCATCCCCGGCAACACCACGTCCATCAGCACCAGCTGCGGAGCCTGCTCACGGGCAATCTGCAGGCCGTCCTCGGCGTTGTCAGCCGACAACACCTCGTGCCCAGCCTTGAGCAACCACTGTGTAAACACCGCCCTGTCGGTCGGTGAGTCCTCGATCAAAAGAATTCGAGCCATTTTGTGCCTTTCCCCCTGGTCAGGCGTTGACGTATGTGCGGATGGCACCTAGTAGTTCGTCGCGGGTAAATGGCTTGGTGAGGTATTGCTCGGAACCGACGATGCGGCCACGGGCTTTGTCGAACAGGCCATCCTTGGACGACAGCATGATCACCGGCGTCGACTTGAACAGCTGGTTGCCCTTGATCAGCGCACAGGTCTGATAGCCATCCAGCCGCGGCATCATGATGTCGACGAAGATGATTTGCGGTTGCTGGTCGGCGATCTTGGCCAATGCCTCGAAACCGTCAGTGGCGGTCACCACTTCACAACCTTCACGTTTGAGCAGTGTTTCAGCTGTACGCCTGATCGTCTTCGAATCATCGATGACCATCACCTTCAGCCCTGCGAGTTCCCCACCCGCAGCCATGTTTTCAACCATTAGTTCTTCCCCGAACGCGCGACCGATACCGAGTGCGATATTGCCGCGAAAGCGCATCTATATCCCAGCCCAGCCGCTAACTGTCAAGCGATGCCGACAGGACTTGACTGATCCTCAATGTAATGTGACTCAGTTCTCAATAAAAGCGCAGCACCATTCAGCCTCAGCGTTCCGCTTTCCGCGCTGTGCGGCCCCGCCCTGAACGGCTAACATCGTCGACCAGATCTGCTGGATTCAAGTCATGCCTTTAGACGTCATCGTGGTGATGGACCCCATCGCCGACATCAAGATCGCCAAGGACACCACCTTTGCCATGCTGCTGGAAGCCCAGCGCCGCGGGCATCGGCTGCACTACGTGCGCCCCGGCGGACTGTCCCTGCACGGCGGCCAGGCCCAGGCCGAGGTTGCCCCGCTGCATGTGCGCGACGACAAGGCCGGCTGGTTCAGCCTGGGCGAGTTCGCCCCGCTGGCATTCGGCCCGGGGCAGATCGTGCTGATGCGCAAGGACCCGCCATTCGATGGCGAGTACCTGTACGACACCCACATCCTCAGCGTCGCCCAGCAGGCCGGCGCCACCGTGGTCAACGACCCGCAGGGGCTGCGTGACTTCAACGAGAAGCTGGCCGCATTGCTGTTCCCGCAGTGTTGCCCGCCGACCCTGGTCAGCCGCAACGCGCGCGAACTCAAGGCCTTCGTGCTTGAACACGGTCAGGCCGTGCTCAAGCCGCTGGATGGCATGGGCGGGCGCTCGATTTTCCGCAGCGGCACCGGCGACCCCAATCTCAACGTGATCCTGGAGACGCTGACCGATGGCGGCCAGCACCTGGCCCTGGCGCAGCGCTTCATCCCCGACATCAGTGCTGGCGACAAGCGCATCCTGCTGATCGATGGTGTACCGGTGGACTACTGCCTGGCGCGCATCCCGCAGGGCGACGAATTCCGCGGCAACCTGGCCGCTGGCGGCCGTGGCGAAGGCCGCCCACTGAGCGAACGCGACCACTGGATTGCTGCCCAGGTTGGCCCGGAAATGAAACGCCGCGGCATGCGTTTTGTGGGACTGGATGTGATTGGCGACTACCTGACCGAAGTCAACGTCACCAGTCCCACCTGCGTGCGCGAGCTGGATGCGCAGTTCGGCCTGAACATCGCTGGCCAGTTGTTTGATGCCATCGAGGCTGGCCTGGCCTGATGTATTCCCAGCCTGACGTATTGCCCGCCGCGCCGCGGGTCAGCGAGCAGCAACGGCTGACCGCCACCCTGGTGCTGTCCACGCTGGTGCATGGCTTGCTGATCCTCGGTGTGGGCTTTGCAGTAAACGACAACGCACCGCTGGTACCGACGCTGGATGTGATCTTCAGCCAGACCAGCACGCCGCTGACGCCCAAGCAGGCCGATTTCCTGGCCCAGGCCAACCAGCAGGGCGGCGGCGACCACGACAAGGCACAGCGCCCACGCGACTCCCAGGCCGGCATCGTGCCGCAACTGCAGAACGGGCTGGCACCGGTACCGCTACAGGCGCAGAGCGCGGCCGCGCCACCGCCGCCACAGGCGCGCATCATCACCAGCACCCAGGGCAAGGACCCGGTTGCGACCGCACAACCCCAGCCCTTGCCGGATCGCCCCGATGCCAACGCGCCGATGAGCGCACGCGAACAACGCGATGCGGCGATGGCGCGACTGGCGGCCGAAGTGCATCTGCGCTCGGAGCAGTACGCCAAGCGCCCCAACCGCAAGTTCGTCTCGGCCAGCACCCGCGAATACGCCTATGCCAACTACCTGCGCGCCTGGGTCGACCGCGCCGAGCGCGTCGGCAACCTGAACTATCCCGACGAAGCGCGCCAGCGCCGGCTTGCCGGCCAGGTGGTGATCACCGTCGGCGTGCGCCGCGATGGCAGCGTTGAAAGCAGCCGTGTGTTGCGCAGCAGCGGCGTGCCCCTGCTGGATGCCACCGCCCTGCGCGTGATCGAGCAGGCGCAGCCGTTCCCGGCATTGCCAGAGACCAAGGACGATATCGACATCCTGCAGGTAACCCGCACCTGGATGTTCCTGCCCGGCGGGCAGTTGCACGACGATCGCTGAGCGACCTGTCCCTTTTTTTTTTTTTGTGGGCGCGTAATACGCGGCTATGTTGTAAATGCCCTACCAACAAAACTTATCGCATTCTTTTTTTGCGTGAGCTTGGGGGCTTACGCCGCCCCCACAACCATCACAT